>NZ_DEPK01000213.1:0-2614 GCF_002358725.1 Microbacterium sp. UBA3394 | reverse complement strand
CTACATCGGCAATCGTTCGAGCGGCCGACAGGGCGTCGCCGTCGCCCTCGCAGCGGCCGATCGCGGCGCGGACGTCACCCTGGTGGTCGCGCACGTCGAGACGGAGGCGGCCGCATCCGCGCGCCGGCATCCGCGCATACAGACCGTGGAGGTCGGCACCGCGGCCGATCTGCAGTCGGTCGTCGGGGCGGCCGCGGTCGGGGCCGATGTCGTCGTGATGGCCGCGGCCGTCTCGGACTACCGGGTCGCGGCCGTCTCCGACACCAAGCTCGCCAAGGAGACGGATGACGGTCTCACCCTCGAGCTCGTGCAGAACCCCGACATCCTCGCGGGTCTCGCCGCCGCCCGGCCCGACGGGCAGACGATCGTGGGATTCGCGGCCGAGACCGAGCCGGACCGAGAGCGCCTGCTCGAGCGGGGTCGGCGCAAGCGCGAGCGTAAGGGCGCGGACCTGCTCGTCGTCAACGAGGTGGGGTGGTCGCGCGGGTTCGAGCAGCCGGACAACGCGGTGGCGATCATCGGCCACGGCGGGCACGTGGTCGCCGAGCGGCGCGGCAGCAAGCGCGAGATCGCCGACGCCCTCTGGGACGTCGTCGTGACGGCGCGGCGATCCCGGAACGCCCGGGAATGACGAAGGCCGCCACCGGCGGGTGACGGCCTTCGCGAAGTCGATCAGCGGATCAGGACAGTGCCTTCGCCTTGAGCTTCTCGTACTCCTCGGTGGTGATGGTGCCGGCCTTCAGCAGCTCGGCGGCGTGGGCGATCTCCTCGGCCGGGCTCTTGCCGCCCGAGACCTGCTGGATGTACGCGTCGGTCGCCGCCTTCGCCTGCTGCGCCTCGGAGGCGCTGCGCTCGGCCATGCCCTTGCCGCGCGCGATGAGGTAGACCAGCGCGGTCAGGAAGGGCACGAAGATCAGGAAGATGATCCACAGCGCCTTCCACCAGCCGTTCAGCTTGTGGTCGCGGAAGAGGTCGCCGATGATGGCGAACAGCGCGAAGAGGTAGGCGATGAACGCGAATGCGAACAAGAACCACCAGATCACGTCGAAAAAGTTCTCCCAGAAGCCCATATTCTCGTCCTTTCGGCGTTCTGCATGGATGCGAGGTGTTGCGCAGGTCGTGCAGAGCGAAGCGCGCAAGGAGGAACGCGTCCCCCACCGCGGAATGATACCGCTCCCTGGGAAAACGTTGGGAACGAATTCTGCGGATGCTGCCTCCGGTCGCGCTGACACCGCATCCGGTCCGCCTCGTGCAGGTGCGGACGCGGCGGCCCCACCGGATGCGCGCCGGTAAGGTGGGCGTGCGGCGCCACCCGCGCGCCCGTGAACGGATAGGCGCGATGAGCACGACCCCGCCCGGATGGTACGACGACGGACACGGCGCGCTGCGCTGGTGGGACGGTGCCCAGTGGACCGAGCACGTCCACGTGCCCGAGCAGCCGGAAGCTGCAGCGGAACCGGACCACGACGCCCCCGCTGAGGCCTCCACGATGTCCACGGACGCCTCCGCGACACCCGCCGACGCGGACCCCGCTTCGCAGCTGTTCGCGGCCCCGGGAAGCGCCTCCGACGTCACGCCGCCCGGTCAGCCCGCCTTTCAGCAGACGGGTGACCCGCAGGTCTCGGGTCTACCGCCCGCGGGCTACCCCGGTGCAGGGGTCGGAGGCGCGTTCATCTCCGCCACCGAGCCGAAGTCCTCCAAGCTCTGGATCGTGTGGGTGGTCGTGGGTGTCGTGCTCCTGGGCATCGTGGCGCTCGCGGCGGTCTTCATTCCGCTCGCGCTGGGCATGCTGCAAGGCGGCGGCGCCGCCTCCGGCGAGACGGCCGATGAGCGCGCGGCGATCGAGACCGTGCAGACCTACGACAGCGCCTGGCGCGAGGGGGACTGCGACGCCTACGTCGCCTCGACCACGGAGTACTTCCGCGACTACCTCGGCATCGCGGACTGCGAGACCTTCCAGGTGAGCGCCGCCGAGTTCGCCGCGACCACGTCGGGCTACGAACTGACGGTGACCGACATCGAGACCGGCGACGGCGAGATCGTGCTGCAGACCCGCGAGACGTACATGTCTAGTGTCGACGAATACGGTTCGCCGCTGCCCGAGCCGCAGCCGGCTCAGGACGACTACACGTATGTCCTGGTGTCGGAGGACGGCGCCTGGCTCATCGACGACGCATCGGTCGAATGAGCGAAGCCGCTGTCCGCGCGCGCACGCCGCGCTTCATCATCACGTGCCTTCTCGTCGGCGCCCTCGCCGGCCTCCTCTCCGGACTCTTCGGCGTCGGGGGCGGCACCGTCATCGTGCCGCTGCTCATGCTCATCCTCGGCTTCGACCAGCGCCTCGCCGCGGGCACGTCGCTCGCCGCGATCGTTCCGACCGCGACGGTGGGGGTGATCTCCTACGCGGTGCACGGCTCGGTCGCATGGATCCCCGCCCTCATCCTCGCCGGCGGCGCGGTGATCGGAGCGCAGATCGGCACGTGGCTGCTCGCACGTCTGCCGGTCACGGTGCTGCGGTGGGGCTTCGTCGCCTTCCTCGCGGTGGTGATCGTGAGCCTGTTCTTCGTCATCCCGTCGCGCGAGGCGGGGCTGCCGCTGACGTGGCTGAGCGGTG
>NZ_DEPK01000257.1:4094-5762 GCF_002358725.1 Microbacterium sp. UBA3394 | reverse complement strand
GGCGATCGTCACACACGTGCCGGGAACCGGGTCGCCGTGTCCGAGGAACAGGGCGCTGGGATCGGGGACCTCTTCGATGCCCTCGCCGGTCATGTCGAAGCATCCCACCTCGTCGGTGGGGCCGAAGCGGTTCTTCAGGGCGCGCACGAATCGCAGCGACGTCTGCCGGTCGCCCTCGAAGTGGCAGACGACGTCGACGAGGTGCTCGAGCAGCCGGGGGCCGGCGATCGATCCGTCTTTGGTGACGTGGCCGACGATGATCACCGGCAGGTGCCGTTCCTTGGCGACGCGGATCAGGGTCGACGCGACCTCGCGCACCTGCGACGGATGCCCTGCCATTCCATCGCTCATCGACGACGCGACGGTCTGCACGGAGTCGACGATCAGCAGATCGGGGGACACATCGTCGATGTGCCCGAGGATCGTCGCGAGGTCGGTCTCGCTCGCGAGGTAGAGCTGGTCGTGGAGGGCGCCGGTCCGCTCAGCGCGCAGGCGCACCTGCGCCGTGGATTCCTCGCCGCTCGCGTAGAGCACGCGTCGGCCGGCCCGGGCCGACTGCGCCGCCACCTCGAGGAGCAGCGTCGACTTGCCGACGCCCGGCTCGCCCGAGAGCAGGATGGCAGCGCCGGGCACGACCCCGCCGCCGAGCACGCGATCGAACTCCGCCACGCCCGACGTGCGTCGGGGTGTGTCGCGGGTGTCGACGTCGGTGATCGGACGCGCCGCTCGCTGCGGGGGCGGGGCGACGGCGGTGACCGAGCGGACGATGCCGGTCTGCTCGGCGGCCTCGACGACGGTTCCCCACTGCTGGCACTCGCCGCACCGCCCGACCCACTTGATCGTCGTCCACCCGCACTCGGTGCACCGGTACGGGGCGGTCTGGGTGGTGCGTCTGGTGGCCATCACCGCAAGGCTACGCGGACCCTCCGACATCGGCCGCCGGCGGTGGCGGCGTCAGGCTCCGGATGCGAGCACCGCCGCGCCGACGACCTCCTGGCTGAACGGAACCGAGTAGGCCATGAGTGCGCCGGCCTGGGCATCGCGCACGATCCGCTGGATGGGTGAGCGCACGAGATAGGCGCCGCCGCCACCGACGCGCAAGGCGAGCGCCGCCGTGGACTTCGCCACCTCGTTGGCGAGCATCTTCGTCTCGGTCGCCGCGGCCATCGCCTCTGGGTTCTTCTCGTCGGCGAGCCACGCGGTGCGCTCGGCCATGAGGAGCGCGGCGGTCACCTGCGCCCACGCCATGCCGGTCTCGTGCTTGACCCACTGCTGGTCGGCGAGCATCGCGCCGCCCTTGGCCCGGTGGGCGGATGCGGTCAGCTCGTCGAGCGCGGACTCGGCGATCCCGAGGGAGATGAAGGCGAACCCGACGGTGATCAGGTTGGCGTAGTCGGGCGAGGGCGGGCCGCATCGGCGCGCGGCCGGCAGCGGCGTGCCGTCGAAGACGATCGTGCGGCTGCGGGTCGCGCGCATGCCCATGGTCTCGTCGATCGGCGGGAAGGAGACCGTGTCGTCGATGGTCACCCCGAAGAAGGCGGGGCCGCCCTCGACACGGGCGTTGAGGAACAGGTGGTCGGCGGCCTCCGAACCGGAGACGAAGAGTTTGCGACCGGTGAGGCTCCATCCGCCGTCGCGTGCGACCGCATCCTGCTGCGAGGTCAGGAA
>NZ_DEPK01000257.1:0-4046 GCF_002358725.1 Microbacterium sp. UBA3394 | reverse complement strand
GGCGCGCAGCTCGTCGGCGAAGTATGCCGCGGCCTTGTCGGGCGAGGCCGTCACCAGGGCATGCGCGGCACCGATGTGCATGAGCCAGACCGTGGCGACGGCCGGATGGGACCGGGCGAGGATCCGCACGATGCGCCCCAGCGTGGCGTAGGAGAGCCCCTGACCGCCGTGGCTGACGGGAAGGAAGGCGGCATCGAGGCCGCTGTCGGCGAGTGCGCGCAGGTGCTCGATCGGAAGGCGTGCTGCGGTGTCGTCTTCGGCGACGGTCTCGGCGAAGTCGGCCGCCAGTGTCGTGACGGTGTCGATCCAGTGCNNCGCATCCTGCTGCGAGGTCAGGAAATGGTTGCCGCCGGCGGGCTCGCTGAGCGCGTTGGCGAAGCGCTTGCCGGCGCGCAGCTCGTCGGCGAAGTAGGCGGCGGCCCCGTCGGGGGAGGTCGTCACCAGGGCATGCGCGGCGCCGACGTGCATGAGCCACACCGTCGCGACCGCGGGGTGGGAGCGAGCGAGGATGCGCACGATGTGACCCAGGGAGGCGTAGGAGAGACCCTGTCCGCCGTGGCTGACGGGAAGGAAAGCGGCGTCGAGGCCGCTGTCGGCGAGCGCGCGCAGATGCTCGATCGGCAGACGCGCGGCGGTGTCATCGGCGGCGGCGGTCTCCGCGAAGCCGGCCGCCAGGGTCGTGACGGTGTCGATCCAGTGCTGCTCGTCGGCGGGGACGGCGATGGGAGAGGGGCGGGTGAGCATCGGGGATCCTTCCGGGTCAAGGATGTGCGAGGTCGGCGTGGCCGCACGCGTCGACCGGACCGGGGAGCAGCACGTCGACGAACTGCTGCGTGCGGGTGTCGACGAGTCCGCGTTCGGTGACGCCGAGATCGGGCACGACGTAGAGGCCGACGAAGGACAGGATGATGTACGGCGAAGGGATCGGGCATCCGAGATCCGCGGTCACGGCGTGGGCGTGTGCGAGGGCCGCGGCGGTCTCTTCGAAGGGGGCGTCGCTCATCATGCCGCCGACCGGCAGCTCCACCCGGGCGAGGACCTCGTCGCCGTCGACCGTGACGAATCCGCCGCCCATGGCGCGGATCTCCTCGACGGCGCGCAGCATGGAGGCGTCGTCGGCGCCGACGACGGCGATGTTCATGTTCGGGCAGTTCATCGAGATGGCGATCGCCCCTCGGCGCAGGCCGAACCCGCGCACGAACCCGACCCCGGCGAGCGGCTCGGCGTGGTGGCGGTCGATCACCGCGATCTTCAGAACGTCGGTGCCGGTGTCGCACTGCACGCGGTCGCCCTCGACGGCGAGCTCGGCGTCGAAGGCGCGCTTGAAGTATCCGTTGTACATCTCCATCGCGCGCACGCGGGCGCGTGGCCCGTCGGCGCTCACCCGCAGCAGATCGGCGTCGAGGGTCTCGGGCAGACGGATGCTGTCGCGCGTCCATTCCGGAACGTCGTCGTCGACCTCGAAGCTCGCGGTCCCGTTCCGAGCGACGACGGATCCGGCGACCATCACCGTCGACGGACGCACGTCGGCGAGATCGGGGATGATCTGCAGGTCGGCCAGGCGCGACGGAGCGAGGAGTCCGACCACCTGATCGAGCCGGTAATAGTGCGCCGGCTGAGCGGTGGCCATGCGGTAGGCGAGCACGGGAGCGACGCCGAAGCGGATCGCCTGCCGCACGTGGTGGTCGATGTGGCCCTCGGTGCTGAGATCGAGCGCGTGCTTGTCGTCGGCGCAGAAGCACATGTGGCGAAGCGCCGGCGCGATCGCGTCGAGGTCGGCGAACAGCGGCACGGTGTTGTCGGCGAGGGACGAGCCCATGACGGTGATCATCGCGCCGAGGCGGGTGCGCTCGAGGGCTTCGTCGACGGTGGCGGAGTTGTGATCGTCGCCGACCCCCGCGGCCAGGTAGCTCCAGAGTGATTCGTGGGTCTGCGCGGCGGTGTGGCCGGTGATGCGGCGCCCGGCGATCAGCGCCTCGCGGTAGCGGGCGGTGGACACCTCGCCCAGGTCGAACGGGTTGCCCTCACCCAGAGTCGCGGTGACGTCGTCGTGCAGGCGGTCGAGCACGGTCTGTTCCGGGATGATCGCGCCCCCGCGCTCGAGCGAGGTGGAGGCCGGGGTGGTGGGGGAGACCTGCTGGAAGATGTGGAACGGTGCGCGCGTGGTGAGCAGATAGTCCATGCCCTCCGGGCCCCAGACGTTCGCTGCGGCGTTGGGGTCGGTGAGCACGGTGGTCGTCCCACGCGGAACGCTCACGCGGGCGAGCTGACCGGGGGTGAGGTTGGTGTATTCGATGTGCAGGTGCGCGTCGATGAAGCCGGGCGCGACCCAGGCGCCTCGCGCGTCGACCTCGCTCGTGCCGGATGCGACGTGGTCCCACGGAGTGAGCGCCGCGATGTGCCGCCCGGCGATGAGGACGTCGCGTTCGAGCCACTCCTCGGTGCCCGGGGAGAGCACGAGACCTCCGCGCACGATGACATCGGGATCCTCGAGGCCGGCAGCGACCTTGCGCAGTCGCTGGAGTTCGGCGGTCGTCGGAAGAAGCTCCGCCTTGTCGGTCATCTCTCCTCCGCTCTCGTGCCGGGGGCTCTCGTCTCGGGGCTCATCCTGATCCAGTCTGAGGGGAAGACTGCCGCCATCGTGTCGCGGGGGGTCGACACGATGGCGACAGCCGGCTCGGGGTCACCGGAGTGCGGCGCTCACGGTCAGCAGCTCGGCGGTGAGATCGCGCTTGAGATCGACGTCGGCGAAGGACGCGTCGATCGAGCGCTGGGCGAAGCCGATCATGTCGGCGAGGTCGAATCCGAAGCGGTCGGCGGTCACGGCCCAATCGACGTCGAGGGTCGTGCCGAGCGGGGCGGGGTCGTCGGTGTTCAGGGTGACGAGCACGCCGGCATCGACGAGACGCCGGATGGGGTGCGACGCCCAGTCGGGGTAGATGCCGAGCGTCACGTTCGATCGGGGGCAGACGCCGAGGCTGATGCGGTCGTCGATCAGGCGTGCGAGGAGGGCGTCGTCCTCGATCGCGCGCACGCCGTGGTCGATGCGCTCGGCCTGCAGGAGATCGAGGGCATCCCATACGCCGTCGGGTCCACTGGATTCCCCCGCGTGCACGGTGCGGTGGAGCCCCGCGCGCGCGGCGATCCCGAACGCGCCGCGGAATTTCTCGCCCGTGCGACCGGCGACCTTCTCATCCCCGTCGACGGACAGCGCGACCAACCGGTGCGGGCGGGTGGTCGTCAGATCCGTCACGATCGCCTCAGCCTCCGTCGCGCTCTGGGAGCGCAGCAGCGAGTAGGCGATGCCCACGCGGCAGAGGCCGTCTTGCTCGGCCTCGTCGAATCCGGCCGCGAGTGCGGCAAGGAGGTCCCGTTCGCGGCCGCGCCATGCGTTCCAATGCGTCGGGTTCACGATCACGTCGCTGTAGCGCACGCCGGCTGCCGTCTGCCGGGCGGCGAAGGCGTAGGCGACGCGAGCGGCCTGCTGCGGCGTGCGCACGAGGCCGCACTGCCAGTCGAGGAAGCGGAGAAAACCCGTGAGGCCCGCCGCTCCGGCGCCGGACCCGCCTCCCGAGGTCACGTCGGGAGCGGTGTAGCCGTCGTGCGTCGAGATGTCGAAGATGGTCGCCGCCGGACCCGGGAGGGGAACGCCGTTCTCCTTCGCGAGCGTGAGCAGGTCGATCAGCGAGAAGGTGCCCTCCAGGTGCACGTGCACCTCCGCCTTCGGCAGTGCTCGGATCTGCTGTTCGTCGATCCGGGAGGCGGTGGAGAGCGGATGCAGCATGACGACCTTTCGGGGGAACGCTGACGACCCTAGCCGAGAAGAGCCACTTGTTGACAAGTGAGGGCCTGTGGCGAGAGAACATGTAACACGATGGAAATGCTTGCCCGACTTTCCGGCCGGTGTGGCGCGCAGCCGACGAGCGGGTGAGTCGACTTGTCTACAAGAGGCGTTGGTCAGGCACCGCGCCGTAGATCAGGCACTCGTCGTTGGTCAGGCACCGTGCCACGGCGGACGCACCGTGCGAACGATGGAGTACGACGCG
>NZ_DEPK01000216.1:0-4007 GCF_002358725.1 Microbacterium sp. UBA3394 | reverse complement strand
GCGGCGTCTTCACTGACCCACTTCTGCAGCTGCTGCACGTTGGCGACCTGGAAGTCCTGCGCGCCGCTGGAGAGGTAGTCGACGTAGATGCGGATGTCGACGACGCCGGGCTCGGGCGTCTCGACCGGCTCCGCCTGGGCGGACATCGCGGCGTTCCCGGAGGAGTCGCTCTCGTCGTCGGCCTCTTCCTCGCCCGCTGCGTTGTCGTCCACCTCGGGCGTGGTCGGCTCCGCGCCGACCGAGCCTACGCCGGTCACATCGGTGACCTCGAAGCCGTCCTCGGTCACGTTCGCCGGCTGCGCCATCGGGCGCGAGGCGTTGCTGGAGACCGTCCAGGTGATCACGACGGCGACGGCGGCCACCACCGCCACGATGACCGTCGCGAGCGAGACCCGCTGGATCAGACGCGTGCGCGACTGTCGCTGCTGCACCTGCTTCGCCTTCGCGCGCACGGCGTCGCGGCGGTCGCCAGGGGTCGTTTCGGGACTGGTGTCGGGAGTCGATTCGTCGTGTGACATGGAACCTCGTTGGAGAACGTCGGCCGTGATGCTCCGGCGCGCCGCTCGGGGAGCGCGGCGTGGACGATGCTAGTCACCGACCCTGGGAAATGCCCAGACACCTCCCGTTCTTTGCCGCGTGGCATACTGGAGACACGCCCGATGGTGGGCGTGCGGGAGAGCCCCCGCTTCCATTCACTACGGATCGTCCGGCACGTACCTGCCGGTGAAGGAGAAAGACCATGGCGTCCGTCACGTTCGACAACGCAACCCGCTTGTACCCCGGAGGCCAGCGCCCCGCCGTCGACAAGCTCAACCTCGAGGTCGCCGATGGCGAGTTCCTCGTCCTCGTCGGCCCCTCCGGCTGCGGGAAGTCCACCTCGCTGCGCATGCTCGCCGGCCTCGAAGAGGTCAACTCCGGTGCCATCCGCATCGGCGAGCGCGACGTCACCGACGTGCCGCCGAAGGATCGCGACATCGCGATGGTGTTCCAGAACTACGCGCTGTACCCGCACATGACGGTCGCCGAGAACATGGGCTTCGCGCTCAAGATCGCCGGCGTCGGCAAGGAGGAGCGCGCCCAGCGCGTGCTGGAAGCCGCCAAGCTGCTCGACCTCGAGGAGTACCTGACGCGCAAGCCCAAGGCCCTGTCGGGTGGTCAGCGTCAGCGTGTGGCCATGGGCCGCGCGATCGTGCGTCAGCCGCAGGTGTTCCTCATGGACGAGCCGCTGTCGAACCTCGACGCGAAGCTGCGCGTGCAGACCCGCACCCAGATCGCGTCGCTGCAGCGTCGCCTGGGCGTCACGACCGTCTACGTCACGCACGACCAGACCGAGGCCCTCACCATGGGTGACCGCATCGCGGTGCTCAAGGACGGCATCCTGCAGCAGGTCGGCACCCCGCGCGACCTGTACGAGCGGCCGAACAACGTGTTCGTCGCCGGATTCATCGGCTCGCCGGCCATGAACCTCTTCCCCGCCCCGCTCGCCGAGGGTGGCGTGCAGTTCGGCTCCGAGGTCGTGCCGCTGGACCGCGACACGGTCGGCCGCGCGCACGGCAGCGAGGTCACCATCGGCGTCCGCCCGGAGGACATCGTCGTCGGCCCGGCCGACGGCAAGGGCCTGCCGGTCACCGTCGACCTCGTCGAAGAGCTGGGTGCAGACGGCTACCTCTACGGGCACACCGACATCAACGGCAAGCGCACCGACATCGTCGCCCGCGTCGACGGTCGCAACCACCCCCACTCGGGTGAGACCGTGACCCTGGCCGCGACGGCCGGACACGTGCACGCCTTCGACATCGAGACGGGCGAGCGCCTCAACGACGCTCCCGTGCTCTCGGAGTAGTCACCGACGCACGTACAGCGCGGGTGGGTCTCGGATCCACCCGCGCTGTACTGTTTTCGGAAGGATCATGCGCGAATCACTCTCCATCACCGCCAGCTCCGTCGACCCGGCACTCCTTGCTCTTCCCTGGTCCACGCCGCTCGCCGAATGGCCCACGAGCACGATCGTGTTCCTCCCCAAGGGCATCTCACGACACCTCGTGCGCTTCGCGAGCCTCTCCGGCCGTGTCGTGGCGATCAAGGAGACGACCGAGGAGATGGCGCGGCGTGAGTACGACATGCTCGGGAACCTCCACCGACTGGATGCGCCCTGCGTGGAGCGCATCGCGGTCATCGCGGGCCGCACCGACGCCGACGGCGCGCCGCTTCCGGCCGCCCTCGTCACCGCGCACCTGAAGTTCTCCCTCCCCTACCGCGCCCTCTTCACCCAGGTCCTGCGTCCCGACACCGCGACACGCCTCGTGGATGCCCTCGCCGCCCTTCTGGTGCGACTGCACAACGTCGGATTCTTCTGGGGCGACGTGTCGCTGTCGAACACCCTCTTCCGCCGCGACGCCGGCGCCTTCGCCGCCTACCTCGTCGATGCCGAGACGGGCGAGCTCCACGAGGCCGGCCTCACCCGCGGTCAGCGCGAGCACGATCTCGACGTCGCGCGCACGAACATCGCCGGCGAGATCATGGACCTCGAAGCGGGCGGGCGCCTGGAGGGCGGGGTCGACGCCCTCGCCGTCGCCGACGGCATCGTCGAGTCGTACCACTCGCTGTGGGCGGCCCTCACCGATCGGGAATCGTTCGGCGCCGACGAATCGTGGCGCATCACCGAGCGCGTGCAGCGTTTGAACACCCTCGGCTTCGACATCGGCGAGATGTCGATCACCACCACCGACGACGGCACGCGGGTGTCCATTCAGCCCAAGGTCGTGGATGCCGGTCACCACCAGCGTCGGCTGCTGCGCCTGACCGGTCTCGACGTCGAGGAGAACCAGGCCCGGCGCCTGCTCAACGACCTCGACGAGTTCCGCGCCCGCATCTCACGCCTCGGAGGCGACGAGGAGGTCGTCGCGCACGAGTGGCTGACGCGCGTCTTCGAGCCGGTCGTGATGGCGATCCCGTACGACCTGCGCGCGAAGCTCGAGCCCGCCGAGGTGTACCACCAGGTGCTCGAGCACCGCTGGTACCTCTCGCAGTCGCGCGGCGGCTCGGTGCCGCTCGCCGAAGCACTGGGGAGCTACGTCGACGACGTGCTGCGGCACCGACGCGACGAAGCGACCGTCATGGGACCGCCGACCGAGACCACGTCCCTCCCCGTGATCACCGCCGATCTGCCGACCGTCGACGACGACAGCGGCACGGTGGACTGGCGTGACCTCGTCTGAGGGTCAGTAGCCGACCGAGAACGCCTCGCGCGCGTGGCGCGGCTGCTCGATCTCATCCACGACCGCCACGGCCAGGTCGGCGCCGGAGATCGTCGACTCGCCATCGGGATCGACCACGAGCACGGGCCCGCCGTCTCGGTACGATCCCGTGCGCTCCCCGGGGTTCCACGGGCCGAACCCGCCGGCGGGATGCACGTAGAACCAGTCGCGTTCCGCGCCCGCCTCGAGGTCTTCCAGGATGGCGAGGGCCTCGAGCGCTTCGGGCTTGTACTCCTCGGCGAACTCCGGGGTGTGCACCAGACGCGGTCCGTCCGGGCTCACGCGGCTGCCGCCGGCGCCCCCGATCACGCCGAGCCTCACCTCGGGCGGAAGCTCTGCGGCGAGCTCTGCGACCGCCGGTCGCAGCATCCCCGCCATGTCACCGCGGGCGGCGACGGCGACGATGACGACCTCGACGCCCTGCATCTCGGTCACGAGCGTCGGCACATCGAGGATGCTGCCCTCGAGGTACATCGCGTGCTCGACGCGATCGGCGACGGCCTTGCGGGCGACGACCAGCACCGTGTGCCCGCGCTGGGCCGCCTCGGCGACGATGTGACGACCGGCGTACCCGGTCCCTCCAATGACGGCGATGCGGGACATGCGCTTCCTTTCGATCGGCGCCGCGCTCAGTCCTGGGCGGCGCGGGCGGTGGCGACCTGGTAGAGGGCGACGGATGCCGCGATGCCGGCGTTGAGGGACTCCGTCGCCGCGGAGATGGGGATCGACACGATCTGGTCGCACGTCTCG
>NZ_DEPK01000141.1:0-3172 GCF_002358725.1 Microbacterium sp. UBA3394 | reverse complement strand
CTTCGATGTGCCGCGGCGCCTCGATGAGCCGTTCGATAAGAAGGGCGTCGTCGGCGAACGACGCGCGGGCGATACGCCGCGCGGAGGCGATGGCCTCGAGCAGCCCGTCCTGCTCGTGGACCACCTGCATGCCCTTGCCCCCACCGCCGGCGGAGGGTTTGACGAGCAGCGGGTATCCGATCTCCCGGGCCCGTCGGAAGATCTCCCCCTCCGTGCCGGCGCCGACCTCGAAGCCGGGCAGCACCGGCACCCCGTGCGCGGCCACGTGAGCTTTTGCGCGGATCTTGTCGCCCATCACCTCCAGAGCGCGATCGCCCGGACCGATGAAGACGATCCCCGCCGCGTGACACGCACGCGCGAACCCCGCATTCTCCGACAGGAATCCATAGCCGGGGTGGATGGCCTCCGCACCGGTCCGACGCGCGGCGCGGATGATCGCGTCTCCGTCGAGATAGCTGGCGCTCGCCGGCGCCGCGCCGATCCCGACCGCCTCGTCGGCTTCCCTCACGTGGGAGGCGTCGGCGTCGGCGTCGCTGTAGACCGCGACGCTGCGGATTCCGCGTCTGTGCAGCGTGCGGATGACACGTCGGGCGATCTCGCCGCGATTGGCGACGAGCACGGTGGTGAAGGGACTCTCGTTCATGTCACATCCGGAACAGTCCGAGTCGTGGCTCGGCCAGGGGAACGCGGGTGACGACGTCGAGCGCCAGCCCCAGCACATCGCGCGTGTCCGCGGGGTCGATGATGCCGTCGTCCCAGAGTCGGGCCGTGGCGTAGTACGGATCACCCTGCTCCTCGTAGCGGGATCGGATCGGGGCCTCGAAGGACTCCCGTTCGTCTGTCGTCCACTCCTGCCCGCGCACCGCCATCGCATCCTCGCGCACGGTGGCGAGCACCGACGCGGCCTGGCGCCCGCCCATCACCGAGATCCGACTGCCGGGCCAGGACCAGAGGAAGCGCGGTGAGTAGGCGCGTCCGCACATGGAGTAGTTGCCGGCACCGAACGATCCGCCGATCACGACGGTGAGCTTCGGAACGCGCGTGGTGGCGACGGCGGTGACCATCTTCGCGCCGTCCTTCGCGATCCCCCCGGCCTCGGCGTCGCTGCCGACCATGAACCCGGAGATGTTCTGCAGGAACACCAGCGGAACGCCGCGCTGATCGCACAGCTCGATGAAGTGCGCGCCCTTGAGGGAGGACTCGCTGAAGAGGACGCCGTTGTTGGCGACAAATCCCACGAGATGACCGTGGATACGCGCGAAGCCCGTGACGAGTGTGGTGCCGTAGCGACTCTTGAACTCGTGGAAGTCCTCGCCGTCGATCAGACACGCGATGACATCGCGGACGTCGTAGGGCCGATTGACGTCGAGAGGGACCAGGTCGTAGAGGTCGGTCGCCGGCCGGCCGGGGTCACGCACGACGACCGCCTCGGTGGGCGGCGGGGCGGGAAGGGTCGAGACGATGTCGCGCACGATCTGGAGGGCGTGGTCGTCGTCGTCGGCGAGGTGGTCCACGACCCCGGAGCGCTCGGCGTGGAGTCGGCCGCCGCCGAGCTCCTCGGCGGTCACCACCTCGCCGATCGCCGCCTTGACCAGCGGCGGACCGCCGAGGAAGATCGTGCCCTGGTCTCGCACGATCACCGTCTCGTCGCTCATCGCGGGCACATAGGCACCGCCGGCGGTGCACGAGCCGAGAACGGCGGAGATCTGCGGGATGCCGGCGGCCGACAGCCGAGCCTGGGTGTAGAAGATGCGCCCGAAGTGGTCGCGATCGGGGAAGACCTCATCCTGCATCGGAAGGTATGCGCCGCCGGAGTCGACGAGGTAGATGCACGGCAGTCTGTTCTCCCCCGCTATCTCCTGTGCGCGAAGATGCTTCTTCACCGTCATCGGGAAGTAGGCGCCGCCCTTCACGGTCGGGTCGTTGCAGACGACCACGACGTGGCGACCGTGGACGAGCCCGATCCCGGCGACCACGCCCGCGGCAGGCGCGGCGCCGTCGTACAGTCCGTCCGCCGCCAGCGGCGCCACTTCGAGGAAGGGGCTGCCGAGGTCCAGCAGGCGCCGGATGCGCTCGCGCGGCAGCAGCTTCCCTCGCGAGACGTGTCGCTCGCGGGCCGCGTCCGGGCCGCCGCGCGCCACCTCGGACAGCCGCCGGCGCAGCCGGTCCGCGAGCTCCGCCTGACCCGACGACGCCCGGGCGCGGAGCGCCCGGACCGAGGATGCCTCCATGCCCGTCTCCTTCGACGTCACGATCTCGTCACGCACGTTGTCGCCGATGACGAGCGTTGGCTAGTGTTCACATCACAGTTAGCGCTGACTAACTGAGACCAGGTTAGCGAGGATTAACTGAGATGACAAGGAGCGCCACGGACCGTGAGCGCGCCAAGGCGGATCGCCATGACGCGCTGCTCCGCGAGGCCGCACGACTGTTCGCCGATCGCGGGTTCAGCGGTGTGAGTCTGGAGGACCTCGGCGCCGCCGTGGGTGTGTCGGGACCCGCCGTCTACCGGCACTTCTCGGGCAAGCAGGCTCTCCTGGCGGCCATCCTCGTCGGCGTCAGCGAGCGACTGCACGCAGGTGGGACAGAGGTCGCCGCCGCGCACGACACGGCCGCCGACCGCCTGGTCGCGCTCGCGCGATTTCATGTCGCCTTCGCCCTGTCCGAAGCCGACGTCATCCGCGTGCAGGACCGCGATCTCGCCAATCTCTCCGATGGCGACGCCCGGACGGTGCGGCGTCTTCAGCGGGACTACGTCGCCATCTGGACGGACACCCTCGGCGCGCTGCTGCCGCATGCGGAGCCGGCCGAGCTGCGCGTGCGCGTCTACGCCTGCTTCGGTCTCATCAACTCCACACCGCACAGCGTGCGCGGCGTTCGCTGGAGTGTCCCGGACGGCCCAGCCGCGCCGGTCCTGGAGGCGATGGCGCTGGCGGCCCTCACCGCGGATGCCGACGCCTGATCGGGGCGCTCACGCCAGGAGCATCGCGCGGGCGGGGTCGGCCAGCAGCGCGCCCACGTCCCGCAGGAACGACGCAGCCTGTTCGCCGTCGACGACGCGATGGTCGAAGGACAGACTCAAGGTGACGACGCTCCGCAGTGCGATCGCGCCTTCGTGCTCCCACGGCATGCGCCGGACCGCACCCAGGGCGAGGATGCCGGCCTCCCCCGG
>NZ_DEPK01000046.1:0-4023 GCF_002358725.1 Microbacterium sp. UBA3394 | reverse complement strand
CGAGCGTGGCATAGTCCGCGCGTCTTTCCGGTGTCACGAAAGCCGTGATCGGCACCGCGACGACGCCCGCCCTGTCGGGGAGACTGCGACAGAACGCGTCGGCGTCGATGGCACCGACCGGCGCCGCGTCGGCGACGGTGAAGTAGGAGCCGGCCGGAGGGGAGACCGCGAGACCCGCCGCGATGAGGCCGGCCCCCAGCAGATCGCGTTTGCGACGCAGGGTGTCCGCGATCCCCGTGAAGAAGGCGTCGGGCAGGCGCAGGCCGACGGCGATCGCCGGCTGGAACGGCGCGCCGTTGACATAGGTGAGGTACTGCTTGACGGTCATCGCGGCATCGATGAGGTCGGCCGGCCCGGTGGCCCATCCGATCTTCCACCCCGTGGCGGCGAAGGTCTTGCCCGCCGACGAGATCGCGACCGTCCGCTCTCTCGCGCCCGGAAGCGAGTGGACGGGTGTGCGCCGGCCGTCGAGGACCAGGTGCTCGTACACCTCGTCGGTGACGATGATCGCGTCGTGCCGCTCCGCGAGGGCGACGACGTGCTCCAGCACGGCGCGGTCGAAGACGGTGCCGGTGGGGTTGTGCGGGTCGTTGATCAGGATGATGCGGGTGCGGTCGGTCACCGCGGCCGTCAGCTCGTCGAGGTCCGGCTGGAAGTGCGGCCACCGCAGCGGGACCGTCACCAAGCGTGCTCCGGCGAGCGCGACCAGCGCGGCGTAGGCGTCGTAGTAGGGCTCGAAGACGACGACCTCGTCGTCGGGGGAGTCGATGAGGGCCAGGAGCGTCGCCGCCAATCCCTCGGTCGCCCCGGCGGTCGCGATGACCTCGGTCGCCGGGTCGAACGTGACACCGTCGAACCTGCTGCGGTGCTCGGAGACGGCGGCGAGGAAGTCGGGGAGACCCCGACCCGGCGGATACTGATTCACCCCGTCGGAGATCGCCTGCCTCGCGGCCTCGCGCACGGCCGCGGGCCCGTCCTCGTCGGGGAAGCCCTGCCCGAGGTTGATCGCGCCCGATTCGGCCGCCAGCACCGACATCTCGGCGAAGATGGTGGGGGAGGCGACGCCGTCCGCGCTCATGAGACCGGCGCCTCGAGCGGTGCGGCGCCACGCGCCGGGAATCTCTCGCATCGGGCCCACGCTACTCGCATAGAGGCATCCCATCTCCGCCATAGGGAACCCACAGACTCGCTCGGCATGGTAGTCAGCGCTAGGCAGAAGGAGCAGCAATGACCGAGAACCAGGGCGAGCGCCCCGAAGACCGCACCCCCGAGGAGCCGCAGGTCGGCGGCGAGGCCGTCTGGCAGCCGCCGCGTCCGACGACGCCGGCGAGCGAGGGCTACCCGCAGCCCGTTCCGCCTGCCGCCGGTCCTGCGGTGGCGGCGCCGCAGACGCCGGCACCGCAGGCGCAGACGCCGCAGACGAGCATCCCGCCGCGCCCCCAGGCGCCCTACGGACAGTACGCGTTCGGGCCGGCCGTGCCCACCGGCACGCAGCAGACGGTGCCGTTCGCGGATTCCACCCCGCCCGCCGGCCGGCAGAAGGTCGGCGCGGGCAAGGTCGTCGGCATCATGGTCGCCGCGGCGATCGTCGGAGGCGCGGCCGGTCTCGGCGGCGCATACGCCGGCGCCTCACTCTTCTCCACCTCGAGCTCGACCACGGTGGCGGGGCCGTCGACGGTGACCGTCAACGACACCGACGCGGTGAATCAGACCACCGGCATCGCGGCGAAGGTGGTGCCGAGCGTCGTGACGATCTCGGCGAGCAACGGCAGCACCGGGGGGACCGGTTCCGGTGTCGTGCTCAGCGAAGACGGCTACGTCGTGACGAACACGCACGTCGTGACCCTCGACGGTGCGACCGCGGACGCCACCATCACCGTCAGCACATCCGACGGTCGCGTGTTCGACGCCGAGATCGTCGGAACCGACCCGATCTACGACCTCGCCGTGATCAAGCTCACCGACGCCGAAGGCCTCACCCCCATCGACTTCGCGTCGTCGGCCGACCTCAACGTCGGTGACACGACCGTCGCAGTCGGTGCACCGCTCGGCCTGTCGAACACGGTCACCACCGGCATCGTCAGCGCGCTCAACCGGTCGATCCAGATCGCCTCGTCCGCGGCGCCGGAGACGACCGAGGACGACACGCAGGACGACGGCAACGACCGCACCCCGCCCTTCTACTTCGACTTCGGCGACGAAGGGCAGCAGACAACGGCGACCGAGACGATCTCCATCGCCGTCATCCAGACCGACGCCGCGATCAACCCGGGCAACTCCGGCGGCGCGCTCGTCGACGACGAGGGGGCGCTCATCGGCATCAACGTCGCGATCGCCTCGGCCGGCAGCTCCGCTGAGGCCGGATCGATCGGCGTGGGCTTCTCCATCCCGTCCGACGTCGTGCAGCGCGTCACCGACGAGATCATCGCCGACGGGACCGCCACCCACGGCCTGCTCGGCGCGAGCGTGACGCCCGCCGCGTCGGTGGAAGGTGCGACGATCTCGGGTGCCTACCTCGCGGACATCTCCGCCGGCGGCGCCGCTGAGGGCGTCGGGCTGCAGGTCGGCGACATCGTCACCGCCTTCAACGGCGTTCCGATCACCGATGCCACCGATCTGACCGCGCAGGTGCGCGCCGCCGCCGGCGGCAGCGACGCGACGATCACCTTCGTGCGCGACGGGGAGACCCGCACGGTCGATGTGACCCTGGGCGAGCTCGGCTGAGCCTCGCCGCACCGAGGACGCCGCCCCGCTAGGCTCGCGGGGTGGCGTCCTTCTCGTTCGGCGCGGGGAATGCGCGCAAGATCCTCAGCATCCCCCTCTATGCCCTCGGTCGCCTCGCCACCGCGGTGATCCCGCGCACTGCGGACCGGTGGGTGTTCGGATGCGCCGTCGGCGTCGCCGACGGCGCGTGGGCGCTGTGGAACGCGGCCGGTGGCGATCTGCAGAGTCGCGCGACGTGGCTGGTCGCCGACGACGTCGAGGCGGCGGAGGCGACCCGACGGGGGATCCCGTGGGTGCGCAAGAACTCGCCGACCGGCTTCTGGCGCACCGCGCGAGCCCGCGTCGTCGTGATCACCCACGGCTTCGGCGACGTCCAGCGCTACGCCGTGTCCGGAGCTTTCGTCGTCCAGCTGTGGCACGGCATCCCGCTCAAGCGCATCGGCCTGGACTCCCCGGTCACCACGCGCAGCCGCATCCTGCCCGGCTCGCGACTCGTGCGGGGGATGCTCGCGCGGATGTATCGGAGTGCGACTCGCCGCATCCGGATCCTCCCGGCCGCCTCCCACCGCGTGCGGGGTCGGCTCGAATCGGCGTTCGGGCTGCCGGAAGAGCGTGTGCCGGTGACCGGGGAGCCCCGGGTGGACGTGCTGTCGGCTGGGCGACCCGACGACCGTCGACGGGAGGCCCGGGCCGCGCTCGCCGCCGTGAGCGGGCGCGAGGTGGCCCGACATCGGGTGCTGTATGCGCCGACGTGGCGCGACGGTGACCCCGACCCGGCGGTGCCCGACGAGGAGGAGTGGCGCCTGATCACCGAAGTGCTGGAGCGCCATGACGCCGTGCTCTACGTGCGATCGCATCCCCTCGGCGCAGGCGACTACGTTCCGCCCCCCGGCGCTGCCCGCCGGCGCGTGCGCCCGCTCGGAGCCGACCTCGTGCGCGACGTGACGCCGCTTCTGGCGGGGTTCGACATCCTGGTCACCGACTACTCCTCGCTCGTGTTCGACTCCTCGCTCGTTCCGCTGCCCGTCGTCTTTCTCGCGCCCGACGTGGATCGATACGCTGCGGAGCGTGGTTTCTACGGCTCGTACCGTGACGTCGCGGGGGATGACGTGGCCGCCACGTGGGAGCAGGCCGTCGCGCAGATCGACGCCGTTCTCGGTGATCCGGCCGAACGCGCCCGACGCATCGAGCGCGCCGAGGAGCTCGACGTGCGGGTGCACGCGTTCCGAGACGGAGGGAACGCCGCGCGGGTGTACCGTGCCATTCTGACCGCCGTCGCCGACGAGCCGCCTTCCGGAT
>NZ_DEPK01000168.1:0-10510 GCF_002358725.1 Microbacterium sp. UBA3394 | reverse complement strand
TTGACCGACGAGTCGCCGGTGACCATGCCGACGTTCCCGGCGCCGAAGACCTCCACGAGCGCGAAGAACTTCTCGCTCACGAGCGCCTTGATGGGCGCGGTGTAGAACGTGACGCCTCCGCGCGCGAGGGCGGCCGCGTGCGCGGCGATCGCGACGAGCGACTTGCCCGTGCCGGTGGGGGTCGACAGGATCACGTTCGACCCGGCGGCGAGTTCGATGACCGCCTCGTCCTGCGCCGGGTAGAGGCGGATGCCGCGGGCTTCCGCCCACGACACGAAGCCGTCGTAGACGGTGTCCTCATCGGCGCCGACGGGAACGAGCTCGAGCAGCGACGACATTCCACCACTCTTTCACGGGTGGATCTCGACCCTCGCGGAATCGCGCGCACCGGACGTACGTTTGTCCCAGCGACGGAAGGAACCCCCGTGACCGACACCTCCGAGACCCCGCGCATCACCCGAAACGACGCCGCATCCCGCTACGAGATCCACGTGGGCGAGGTGCTCGCCGGATTCACCCGCTGGGAGGCCGACGACCGCGGTCGCCTGCAGATGGTTCACACCGAGGTCGACCCGGCGTTCACCGGACGCGGCCTCGCGTCGATCCTCGTCGCCGAGGCGCTCGCGGACATCGCCGCCCGCGACGAGACGATCGTGCCTCGGTGCCCGTTCGTGACCAAGTACCTCGGCGAGAACACCGTCGAGGGGCTGTCGGTCGATTGGCCGCGCGGCGCGCCCGGCGCCTGAGACGACCATGACGCGTCTGGACGATGCCGGCGAGGTCGTCGCCGAGAGCGCCGCGGAGTGCGACGGGCCGCGCGCCGTCGTGATGACCTCGCGCGAGGTGCCGCTGGGCGGGGTCCGCGCGATGGCCGTCTTCCGGGCGCTGCCGCAGCGGGAACTGCCACTGGTCGGCGCCTGGTGCTTCCTCGACCGCTTCGGGCCGCAGCGCACCCGGATGCGCGTCGAGCCGCATCCGCACATCGGGCTTCAGACCGTGACGTGGCCGTTCGTCGGAGAGGTGCGCCACCGCGACACCGTCGGCAGCGACGTGATGGTGCGTCGCGGCGCCTTGAACCTCATGACCAGCGGCGCCGGCATCGCCCATTCGGAGTACTCGCACGGCGACGACGCCGTCGACCTCGATGCCCTGCAGCTGTGGGTCGCCCTCCCCGAGTCGCGTCGCCACGGTGCTCTCGCGTTCGAGCGTCACGAGGATCTGCCGACGCTGCCGCTGGCGGCCGAGACCGGAGACGACGGCGAGGCGACGGTCGTGCTCGGACGCCTCGGCGATGTCGCCTCGCCCGCATCCGTCTACACGCCGATCGTCGGCGCCGAACTGCACATCCCCGCCGGGGCGACCGTGCGCATCCCCCTCGAGGCGGCGTGGGAGCACGCGCTCATCGCGGTCGACGGCGACGCGAGCGTGCACGTCTCCCCCGCGCACATCGACGGCGCCGACACCGTCGCGCTCGACGACAAGCGGATGCTCTACCTCGGCACGCGGCGCGATCACGTGCGCGTCGCCTCTGCGGCGGGGGCGCGGCTGTTCCTCATCGGCGGCGCGCCGTTCGAAGACGAGATCGTGATGTGGTGGAACTTCGTCGGCCGCAGCCATGAGGAGATCGTCGAGGCCCGCGATGCGTGGGAGGCCCACGGCGAGCGCTTCGGCGAGGTCGTCGGCCACGGCGACGAGCGCATCCCCGCCCCGCCGCTGCCGAAGGTGCGGCTCACCCGCCGCCGGCGGCGCCTCTGACCTCCGGAGACGACGAAGCGCCCGGACCACGCTCGGCCCGGACGCTTCGTCGACAGCGTCAGCGGAGCACGAGGAAGCCGCTCACCCCGACCGAGCGGGCGACGGTGTCGCTGCCGGTGTATGTGGCGATGACGACCTTGATGCCCTTCTTCTGCTCCGGCAGGTCGAAGCTGACCGCACCGTCGGCGAGCGTGCCGGTCAGCTTCGTGGAACCGACCCACACCTCCACCGTGCCGTCGGCGACCGACCCGTCATCGGCCGTGACCTCCACCGTCACGGTGTAGTCGTGCTTCGACGTGCCGATGTAGCGGTTCATCGACACCTCGGTGTCGGAGCCCACCTTCACGAACACCTCGTTGCTGAGCGCGGTGCCGGCGTTGGCGTTGCCCTCGGCGGTGGCCGTCACCCGCACCGACAGCGCCGTGCCGACGTCGTCGCGCGTCACCGTGTAGGTCGTGGATGTCGCCCCCTCGATCGCCGCGCCGTCTCGCAGCCACTGGTACGTCAGCTCGACGTCGGCGGGGTCCCACTCGCCCGGCGTCACCTCGAGGGTGCGTCCGACCTTCGCGGTTCCGGTGATCTCGGGTGCCGTGACGGCCTCCGGGGCGGCCGCCCCGGCGTCCACCGACACGATCGTGCGCACCTGCGACTCGCCGTACTGCACCACGCCGAGGTACGACGTCTCAGCCTGCAGTCCCGTCCACGACAGTGCGTACGTCGCCTGCTCACCGCGGGACACCGGCAGCGGGTTCGGTGTCGCGGTGAACGACCCCTCGCCCTCCGGAGTGACCAGCGCCTGCGTGAGGTCCCACGTGAGGGGCTGCGTGATCGAGTACATGTTGGCCACGATCAGGTACGTTCCGGCGGTGGGCGCGATGAGGCTGACCTGCTCGTCGGCCGACGCGGTCGCCGAGACGAACTGCTCGTAGTAGCGGGTGTCCTCTCGACTGACCACGCGATACACGAGGAGATCGAGGTCGCTCCCGGCGTCGTCGGACGAGTCGAGCGTCCACTGGGCGAGGGATGTGCCCTCGGCCACATCCGCAAACCAGAACACGTTGCCGTCGGCATCGCCGGAGTTCTCATCTCCGGTGTGCCCCTCGACCGGGTTGGCCGGGTCGGTGAGCAGCTCGACCGGAGCGAGGCCGGACAGGTTCAGCGGTAGCTCGCCGGAGACGCCGGAGTCGATCGTGACCTCGGTGGATCCGGTGATGCCCGTGCCGGAGACCTCGGCGGGCGCGTCGGCGGTGACCGGACGCACGGCCAGCGGCGAGCGCGCCGTCGTGCCGTCATCGCCGGTCCACGTCATGAAGCCCGTCGCCCACTGCTCCACCGGAGCGTCGGCGTTGCTGATCGTCACCTCGAACGACTGCTGCTCGCCGGCGGCGCCGAAGGTGAGGCTCGCGGGCGAGACCGACACGTCGACCCCGGGGATCGAGGCCTCGACCGTGTAGGTGCCCGGGCGCGTGGCCGTGAGCGTGCGGGTGACCGTCTGCTCCTTGGACAGCGTCCCGATCGCGAGCGACGCGAGGTTCAGGTCGCTCGGGTCGATCGGATCGATGCCGCCGAAGTCCCAGTTGCCGGTGCCCTCGACGAAGCCCGCCCAGTCGACCGGGCCGTTCAGGTAGAGCACGCCCGGGTCGAGGAAGTCGGTCGGTTCCACCTGACCGGCGCCCTGCGCGAAGGGATCGAGGTTCGCCGAGCCGTCGGCGTTCACGGTGTTCGACGCCGTGGTCATCATCGCCGACTTGACCTCGTCGGGTGTCGCGCCCGGGTTCGCGGTCAGGTAGAGCGCGGCGAGGCCCGCCACGTGCGGGGCGGCCATCGACGTGCCTGAGAGGATGCCGAAGGTCGGATCCTCGCTCGCACCGTTCTGGGTGGCGGCGAGAATCGCCACACCGGGGGCCGCGATGTCGGGCTTGATGACGTCGCTGCCGTCGGCGAGCATCGGTCCGCGGCTGGAGAAGCCCGCGATCTGCGGCACCGGCGTCTCCTCGCCCGTGGTGTTCTCGCCGATGAGGGTGGCCTCGGCGTCGGGGGTGTTGCGCACGTAGTCCAGCAGCGGCTCCCGCACGGTGTCGGGCAGGTGCACCGTGGGCACGGAGTGGAAGTCGTTGTCGAGGGATGCCGGGGTGACGTTCACCAGGATCGATCCGACACCGCCCGCCTCGGCGACCGCCTGCGACTTCTCGACGCGCGCGATGACGCCGCGGTCGCACACCACGATGGCGCCGGCGGCCGCTTCGGGGTCGAGGGAGTCGAGGTAGCACAGCGCCGCGTCGGCGGCGGAGACCCCCTCCGCCGGGATGTCTCCGGCGTAGACGACGGGGGCGGTGAGCGACTCGCCGAAGGGCACCGTCACCGACGCGCCGGCTTCGAGGAAGCCGTTGGGCAGCGAGACCGTGCCCTCCCAGGTCGGGATCGTCGACGCGGCGACCGTCGTGTACCAGGGGGCGGCGTGGTCGGCGGTCGACGCGTCGGGCCCGGAGTTCCCGGCGCTCGCCGAGACGAACACGCCGGCGACGGCGGCATTGAAGAACACCTGGTCGTCGGGTGACCACGTCGTGGTGGCCGCGCCACCGCCGATGGAGTAGTTGATGACGTCGACGCCGTCGTTGACGGCGGTGTCGATGGCGTCGAGCAGGTCGCTCAGCGCACAGATGTCGTCGGTCGTGACCAGCGGGTCGGGCCCGACGTAGCAGGCCTTGTACGCCGAGACCTTCGCGGCCGGCGCGACACCCGAGACGGCACCGAAGTCGATGCCCTCGATCGAGGCGTCGACGCCGGCGTTGCCGGCGGCGGTGCTCGCCGTGTGCGATCCGTGGCCGTCGCCGTCGCGCGGCGACAGGTAGTCGGAGCCGAAGTCGAATCCGGCGCTCGCGGCACCCGTGGAGAAGTACTGCGCACCGATGAGCTTCGTCGAGTAGTCCTCGACGCCCCAGTCCTGACCGGTCACCCGGGTGGCGCGGAACTCGTCGCCGTTGGCCTTGGCGAACACGACGTCGTCGCCGTCGAGGTAGGGCTCGTCGCCCGGCGTGGCGCTCAGCGGCTCACCCGCGAACGACGGGTGCTCCGGGGCGATGCCGGTGTCGACGACGCCGACCACGACGCCCTCGCCGGCGGCATCCGTTCCCCCGAGCGACTCCCACACGCCGCCGGACCCCTCGAGACCGAGGAACTCCGTGGACGGGACGGCGACGGGGTGGCGGATCTCGTCCGGATACACCCCGACGACGCCCTTGGCACCGGCGACCTTCGCGGCCTCCTGCGGCGACATCTTGGCGCTGAACCCGTTGAGGGTGATCTGGTAGGTCGCTTCGGGGCTGACGCCGGTCTCGGCCGCGACATCCTGCTGCCGCTCCTGGAGGTAGCCGGCGTACTCCTTCACCTCGGTCGACTGCGTGTCGAGCTTCTCGCCGTCTGCGGGCGTGGTGGCGCGCAGTCCCGGCTCGCCCCCGTCATAGGTGGCGACGGGATCCTCTTCGAGCAGCACGATGTAGGTGCCGGTCGGCGAGTCGATCGGGGTGGGCGGATTCACCTCCTCCGATCCGGTCGCGCCGAAGGCGGTCGTGGCGGTGGTTCCGGCGAGAAGGGCGGCGACGGTGATGACCGCAGCCGCTCTCACGGTGTTTCGGCTCATGCAGTGAGCTCCCAACGGGGAAGGGATGGGAAGGACTGCGCGGCATCGTCGGCGCGCAGTGCGCACAAACGTAACTCACAGTTCCCTCCCAGGGAACGGTCGTCCCGTGAGAAACCGATGAGAGGAGAGGGCTACGCTGGGCATGTGTCCCCCCGATCCGGCATCTCGACGAGCGTTCTGCTCACCTGCGCCGCGATCGGCGTCGCGACCGGTGCCGTCTCGGCCGGAGCCGGAGCGGTCAGCGGACTCGTGTCGGCCGCCGTGCCGGTGCTCTATGGACTCGTCCTCGGCGTGCACGTGCTGCCCGGCGTGATCGCCCAGGTGCTGCTGCGCATGCCCTGGGTCTCGCTGATCTCCCACGTGCTCGCCGCCCTCGTCGCGAGCGCGTTCGTGCCGCCGTGGATCGGGCGCTACATCGGCACCGCGATCCTCATCGGCGGGCTACAGGAGCTCGTCGCCGCGATCGGGCGCTACCGCCACTGGGAGAGGTGGCGCTACTTCGTCTCGGCCGTCATCGTCGGCGTCGTGCTCGCCGTGCCGATCGCGCTGGTCGCCGACCTCGGCCGGTTCGCCCCGTGGGCCCAGGTGGTCTACATCGCGATGTTCATCGTCGGCCCGGTCGCCTGGACCGCCGTTGCCGTCGCGATCGGCGAGGCCCTCCGCCGCGCCGGCGTCGGCCGCACCGCCCGCCGCCGCTGACCCCCGCCCTCCCAGCCCCGGCCCCACGCTTCCGCACCCTCACCCGCCAGCCCCGCCACGCGCCTCCGCACCCTCACCCCGGGAGGTCGGAGAATCGGCCCGATGTCGGAGAATCTGCCCGAAATCCTCCGACATCGGCGTGATTCTCCGACGTCGGAGGGGCGGCCGGCCGGGCGCCGCGAGGTCCGATAGCGTCCGAGGGTGATCGCCGTGCTCGTCGTGCTCGTGGCCCTGGCCGTGTGGAGCGCGCTGTCGGGGCCGCTGCAGAAGCGCGGCGTGACGGCCGCTCTATTCCTGGCTGTCATCGGGGTCGTTGCCGGACTCATCCTGCCCTCGGCCTTCGATCTGGACATCGATCCGTCCGGGGCCGAACGCGTCGCCGAGATCGCCCTCGTGCTGCTGCTGTTCAGCGACGCGATGCGCATCGATCTGCGGGCGCTGCGCCGCCAGCTCGAATGGCCGAGCCGTCTGCTGCTGGTCGGCCTGCCGCTGACCGTGCTCGCCGGCATCGGCGTGGGCCTCGCGCTCTTCCCGCAGATCGCGGTGATCTCGGTGGTCATGATCGCCGTGATGCTGGCGCCGACGGATGCCGCGCTCGGCCAGCGCGTGGTGGAAGACAGCGCGGTCCCGCCCCGGGTGCGTCAGGCGCTCGACGTGGAGAGCGGACTGAACGACGGGATCGCCGTGCCCCTGTTCCTCGTCGCGGTGTCGGTGGCCAACGCCGAGCTGGAGTCGAGCATCCCGTCCGCCGTCGCGGTGAGCGTCGCCGAACAGATCGGATGGGGACTGCTCGCGGGCGTGATCGCGGGCGTCGCGGGCGGGGCGCTGTTCCGCCTCGCCTCAGCCAAGGGGTGGATCGACGGCCGGTGGCGGCAGATCCTGCCGCTCGTCGCCGCCATCCTCGCGCTCGCGATCGCCGAAGCTCTCGGGGGCAGCGGCTTCATCGCGGCGTTCGTGGGCGGCCTCACCTTCGGGCGCATCGTCGGATCGCCCCGCACCGAGGTCGGCGTGTTCACCGAGAGCGCCGGCGACCTCCTCGCCGCGGCGACCTGGGTGATCTTCGGAGCCGTCGCGATCACGCTGGCGCTCCCGCTGATCACCTGGCAGGTGGTGGTGTACGCGGTGCTCAGTCTGACGGTCGTGCGGATGCTGCCGGTCGCCCTCGCGCTCGCCGGCCGACATGTCGGACTGCCCACGGTGGCCTTCATCGGCTGGTTCGGACCCCGCGGGCTCGCCTCGCTGGTGTTCCTCCTCATCGCGATCGGCGAGGGGGTCCCCGACGACGAGGTCGTCATCCCGACGATCGTGACCACGATCGCGCTCAGCATCACCCTGCACGCCCTCACGTCGGTGCCGTTCATCCGGCGCTATCACCGCTGGGCGCGGCAGCGCGCATCCACCGACCCGCTCGCGGCGGAGTCGGTGCCGACTCGCGTGCCACGCCGCCGCCACGACCACACCACCCCCTGACCCGCCCTCCCTCACCCCGCCCGGCCACCCGCATCCAGCCCGCTGGCACTCGACCCGCACCCAACCCGGCCACCCGCATCCATCCCGCCGGACCGGCCACCCGCATCCGGCCCGCCGATGTCGGAGAATCGCGCCGATGTCGGAGGATTCGGGCAGATCTTTCCGACATCGGGCCGAATCTCCGACGTACGCCCACTCGCTGGAACGCGCGACGGCCGCTCGCGCGGGCCGAGAACGCGGCAGCCAGCGGGAGGGAGTGAGGGTGAGCTAAGTTAGGAAGACCTCACTTCGCCGCGCAGCGGTCGAAGAAGTCCCGAATCCCGAAGGGGATGCCCGTGGTCCGTGCCGACAGCGACCGGTCCGCCGCACCGGCGGTCCGACAGGTCGTCGGCCAGCCGCTCGCGCGCCTGCACGAGGTCGCGATCACGCACGACGAGGCGCGCGTCGCGACGCCGGCGTCGGTCACGTTCGACGTGTCCCCGGGCGAGGTCGTGCTGCTGCTCGGTCCGAGCGGGTCGGGAAAGTCGACCCTCGCGCTGGCGCTGAACGGCCTCATCCCGCACGCGCTGCCGGCCACCGTCGACGGCACCGTGCGCATCGAGGGAGTCGACACCTCTGCGACCACGGTGGCCGCGCTCAGCACGCGGGTGGGCATGGTGTTCCAGGACCCGGATGCGCAGCTGGTCACCGGAACGCTCCTCGACGAGGTGGCGTTCGGACCCGAGAACCTGAAGCTCCCGGTCGCCGAGGTGCTCGCCCGCGCGGAGGCGGCCCTGCGCCGCGTCGGCCTGTGGCACCGGCGCCGGGAGAACCCCGACCGGCTGTCCGGCGGCGGGCGTCAGCGGCTGGCGATCGCGTGCGCGCTGGCGATGGGCTCGCCGCTGCTCGTGCTCGACGAACCCACCGCGAACCTCGATCCGCGCGGCATCGACGAGGTCTACGCGGCCCTCGGCGACCTCGTCGCGGCCGGCGACCGAGCGATCGTTCTGGTCGAGCACAACCTCGACGCCGCCATCGGCTTCGTCGACCGCGTCGTGGTGCTGGATGCGTCAGGGCGCCTCCTCGCGGACGGTCCCGTCGACGACGTGCTGCGCCGCCGGGCCGACGAGCTGCACCGCCTCGGGGTGTGGCTCCCCCATTCCGCGCTCGCGGCGCTGCGCCTGCGCCGCGCCGGCTACGCGCTCGACCCGCTTCCCCTGACGCCCGCGGAACTTCGCGATGCCCTCGAGACGACCGCGCCGGTCGCCGCGCCGCGTGAGGCCTCCGCACCCGCCGCGACGCGCGCCACGGGGGACCCGGTGGTGCGCGTGCGCGGCCTCGACGTGCGACGCGGCCGCACCGACGTGCTCCACGGCGTCGACCTGGAGGTGCGTCGCGGCGAGTTCGTCGCGATCGTCGGCGCGAACGGCGCCGGCAAGACCACGCTCGTGCAGGCGATCGCCGGCGTCATCCGCCCGCCCCGCGGATCGGTGAGCGTCGACGGCGCCGACATCGCGCGCGTCGACCCGCGGCGGCTGTCCTCCCGGATCGGGTTCGTGTTCCAGAACCCCGAGCACCAGTTCATCGCCCACACCGTCTACGACGAGCTCGCGCACGGCCTGCGCCGAACGGGCCTGGACGAAGCGGCGGTCCGGGAACGCGTCGACGAGATGCTCGCCCGGTTCGGGCTGAGCGAGCGAGCGGATGCGCATCCGTTCTTGCTCTCGGGCGGACAGAAGCGGCGCCTGTCGGTGGGCACGGCGCTCATCGGCGGCGCCCCCGTGCTCGCCCTCGACGAGCCCACCTTCGGCCAGGACCGCGCCCGCGCGGACGAGCTGCTGCGCCTGCTCGCCGAGCTGCGCGCGGACGGCACGACGATCCTCGTCGTGACGCACGACATGCAGCTGGTCGCCGAGCACGCCGAACGGATGGTCGTCGTCGACGCCGGCCGCATCGCCGCCGACGGCGACACCGCCGACGTGTTCGCCGACGACGCGCTCCTCGAGCGCACCGGGCTCCGGATGCCGCCGCTGCGTCGCGCCCTCCACGGCCTCGCGTCGCACCCGGACCTCGCCGGGGTGGCCCGGCTTGCCGACCTGCCCGGCGGTGAGAGGTGACCGAGCCGCTCACGATCCCGCAGGCGCAGACCGGTGCGGTGCAGGTCGACCCGTACGCCGCGCTTCGCCCCGCGTCGCCGGTGCGGTTCCTCTACGGCATCAACCCGCTCGCGAAGCTCCTGGCACCCGTGCCGGCGATGGTGCTGCTCGTGTTCGTGCGCGACCTCGCCACCCCGCTGACGTTCGTGGCCCTCACCGCGATCGTGCTGCTGATCGGCGTGCGGTTCACGCGGCGGCTGGTCGCACTCCTCGTGCTCGTTCCGGTCGCGGCGCTCGTGATGGGCGTCGGGTTCGCGATCTGGACCGACGCGTCGGGCGTGGATCAGAGCGTGGTCCTGTGGCAGATCGGCGGCTGGACGATGTACGGCGGCGCGATGCTGGTGGGACTGGCCACCGGCGCTCGGATCGCCGCGATCGTGTCCCTCGCGCTGATCGTCGGCCTCTCCACGACGGGCCCGGATCTCGTGCGTGCGGGCGTGCAGCAGCTCCGGGTGCCGTATCGCATCGGATACACCGCGCTGGCCGCGTTCCGCTTCGTGCCGCGGTTCGGCTACGAACTGGAGATCATCCGCCAGGCGCATCGCGTGCGGGGCAGCCACGGCGGCCGCGGGCCGATCGCCGCCGCGCACCGCTGGGCGGGCTATATCGTGCCGCTCCTGGCGGGCGCCATCCGGCACGCCGAACGGGTCGCTCTGGCGATGGATGCGCGCGCCTTCGGCGCGTATCCGGATCGCACCGAGCGGCATCTCGTGCCGTTCCGCGCCCGCGACGTCGTCTTCGTGCTCGCCTTCCTCGCGGTGTCCGCCTCCGTGTTCGCCACCACCTTCCCCTGGACGCTCGCCTGAGCGCC
>NZ_DEPK01000146.1:0-7144 GCF_002358725.1 Microbacterium sp. UBA3394 | reverse complement strand
TCAGACCAAACTGACACAGTCAATGGTCTCGGTTCCTTTCCCCTCCCCCGTTGTTCTGCCGTGGAGGCACGAATGTGCCGAGCAGGGAGAACGGGCGTAGCGCAACCCGTCAGGGCGCGCAGGCGAGAATGCGCGGGCGAAATAAGGGATCGAAGCGACCGCGTTCGCGGAGCGGCTTGTGCGCAGCACGGGCGACCGTACGATGCGAAGGCTCCACGGCAGAGCAACGACCCGCACAGGGCGAGAACATCACTGGCGGGCGCGTCAGCGCCCGACCAAAGGACGGCCTCCGTGCCGGCCCGCCGGTCTCCGTCGCCGACGTGGCACCCCGGCCTGGTGGCCGGGGTGTCGATCTCACCTCAGCAGGCGCGCACAACAAGCAGCAGGTTACGTACTCATCCGTGTGATCTGGGATGTTATTTTGACTGCTTTTTCTATTGGTGTCGCTGGTATCGTGGAGCCATGTCCGCCACCATTGAGGCCAACAAGCTGACGGCCTACAACGACTCGATCCGCCAGTCGACACCGCAGATCGTTGCTGACCTGCGGGTCAGGTTGGGAGCAAAACTCGTGGCATACATCGCGAACGTGACAGAGACTCGCGCGGTCCGCGCGTGGGCTGACGGGGAACGCACCCCGGCGACCAATACAGCGCGCAGGTTGCGCCTGGCACATCAGGTCGCACATCTCATCGATCTGAGCGAAGGCGACGGTGTCGCAGCGACCTGGTTCCAGGGAATGAACCCCCAGCTCGGCGACCGCTCCCCCGCCCGCGTGCTCCACGAGGACAACAGCGAGGACGCGATGAGCAAAGTCCTCGCCGCCGCGAAAGGGTTCGTCGGCGCCTGATGGCCTCACCCGACCTCACGGTGATCGACCCGGCCGGCGCGACCGTGTATCGCGTCGGCCGCGCACCCGACCCCTGGGCATGGATCGACCCTCAATACGCCGGCAAAGCCCGCTGGGACGACCCCAACGTCGCGTTTCGAACCACCTACGCGGCTGAGACGCTCTTTGGCGCGTTCGTGGAAACGCTCGCCTACGCGCGCCCCGACCGGCACGCCGACGGCAGGGATCTCCTCGCAGGGATCGACGAAGACCCTGAAGATGCGGCTCACTTCCCCGTGCCGACGGCGGGCTCGATCCCGCGTGAGTGGATGCACGGCCGCATGACCGCCACCGCGCACTTACAGGGCTCCTACGTCAACGTGCGGGACTCGAGTACCGTCGCCGCAATGCGACCGACATACCTCGACCACGCCCTCAAACTCGGATTCGACGACTTCGATGCCGCCGCACTCAAACGCGCCTACCCCCGCGACCTCACACACCGACTGACCGTCGACCTGTACGAAGCAACGAACACCGATGGCGAGCCGGCATACGACGGTGTCTACTTCGGCTCCCGCCACGGCGACGACCTCGCCCTGTGGGCCATCTACGAGCGACCCGGCGACAACCCCCACAGCCGAAACCTGCTCCACACCCACGCCCAGCTCGTCAACCCCACCGACACAGACCTCCAACGAGCAATGCGCCTGCACCACCTGACCTGGCGGTGAGCGGTCATGGTCAAGCCTGATCGCCGCGTGCTCCTCAGACGCCGATCACGACGATCTCGCACGTCGCGCACCAGTACCCGACCGACCCAGGGCGCAGTAACGTCGCACAGGAGGGCACTGCGGGGTCGCCGCAACGCTGTACCCGTCGTCTTGGATCATGCGCGCCACAGTAGGCGAAACGACCATCGCGGCGAGTGAGTTACTCACAGGCGACTCCCTTCACGAACAAGCGCCTCGCGCCAGAACGCGTGCCACCGCATAGAACGTTTATTCGAACGCGATTGTGCTTGTCGTGGTCGAGAGGTATCACCGTGGGGACGAGTAGGCGATATGCAGCGAGCGTCGACCGACGGATGGATGCCCGCATTCTGGAACGCATCGCTGCCGAGGCCGGCCCCTTGCAGTCCCTCTCCCCCGAGGAACTGCAACTTGACTCCGCCCCTGTGACAATCGACCCTCAACCGAAACCGGCTCGCGCCTGGGTGCGCTTCGGCGGGACGCCCGCGCTCGTCGACGCAGAGGTATGCCGATGGACGGCGGATGCGTGCGCGATCCGCTTCCTCGTCGGAGGCAAGGAGCTGAAAGCGTGGGTGTGGGCCTCCGCGGTCACACCTACCACTCACACGCAGCGGTGACCCGCCGCAAGCCGGAAAGGCTCGATCTGCGAGGCGCGGGACTGCTCACTGCCTCTTTTCTTCGATTCGTGGCCAGGTGCTCTCGACATAGATCGCACCGAGCGCGGTGGCCTGCACGCTCCCCCACTTGTCGAGGCCGCACCCGGCCTCCGTGGCGGTAGGGCCGCGTCGAGCATCGGCGTCGCCGCGCCTCTGAACACGGTTAGTGGGCCGCCTATTCGTCGCTGGCGTTGCTTGCGAGTTCATCAAACCACCGCACGACACCATTTGCGGAGTGCGCTGCACGGAGAGCTTCGGAGGCGGCACCGAGCGCGGCAGCAGCCCCGCACCGCTCGCATGTGGATCCAAGCGCGCGAGCTGGGTGGTGTTCTCGGTCGCCGCCTTCCTCGCACTCCTCGTCTACAGCATCGTGTGGCTACGCCGGCGGCGACGCGGGAGCGGCCCGCAGCAGCGACGGAGCTGACAGCAGCCCCTCTGGGGCATGCGCCTCCACTAAGGCTGTCGCGCACGCGCCCGCGCGGAGGAACCGACCGTTGAACGGGTTGCCGCGGAGGAATGAGCACGGCCGAGGCGAGTGCCACGGTGGCCGCACATGCCGCGATCGCGGGCCAACCCGCCGGCGAGATCTGCGCGCGGCACAGGATCAGGCGAAGCAACTGATAGGTTGCGGACATGCGACTACCCGGGAAGGTTTTCGTTCTGCTGTCCGTGTCGCTCATGCTGTCGTCCTGCGCAGCCGCGCCTCTTCCAGAGTTCAAGGTCGAGCAGACGGAACGCGACATCATTCCCAATGCGTCGTCGTTGACCGGTGTCGAGCCGGGCTCCACCCGGTTTGTGGGCGAGGTTGAGAGCGCGGACCTCTACATGGCGCGGGGTGACGGGGACATACTCTGCCTCGTCGAGGCACGGCCCGAGGCCTCTTACAATGTGTTTTGCGGTGATGGTCTCGGAGTCGGGGTCGAGTTGGAGAGCGGGACCCGGATTGAACTAGGTACCTTCCGGTTCCCTGAATCCCAGATCGGCGACGGAGAACGTGCTCAACTCAGTGAGAGCGTGACAGTCATTACCGACTGAAGACCGCTTGCAGACCCCACAGTTGTCCGCACGCTGGACAATCCGATTCGCGGAATCCACTCACCGGCACAGACCTTCGGAATCGGCGCCGATTTCTGCGCGGTGATGGATCCGATCTGCTGCGTTCGCAGCTCAGCGCGACGGAACAGGGGATCAGCGCTGCGATAGGAACGGAGGACTACCGGCGCGCGGGCGTCGCACACTCCAGGGGAACTCCCCCATGCATGTGCACGGAGTGCGATGCTTTGTCCGTGAGAAATCGCGACGATGCCGACAATGCCGACGGTGTCCGCCAGGTGCTCGCGGAGACGACCGCCATTGCCGACCGCGTCGAGGCACTCCTGATCGCCCGGAATCCATCAACACAGTTGAGAGAAGCCTGCTCGGGGACGTGATCTGGCAGATGAGGGTGCGGGTACCCGGACTACGCGAGTCGGACGTTGTTGTCGAATAATTCGATCATGTCAGCTACACCCCCAAGGCTTCTCGCGGAAGCCGACACCGCGAAGGACCTGGCGGGAGCCCTGACGAGCGGCCGCGTGGATCGTTGACGCGATCTACTCACGGCCAAGTTCCGAACGGGCCAGTGTCGAACGCTAAGCGACCGGCTCCTTGAATAGCGATATCGTCTGCGCATGCCTAAGCCGTCCCGTAAGCCAGCGAGATGGGCTGTGATCGCCTTCGGGGTGCTCGGTATTGCGCTCTTGATCTATGCCGCAGTTGTCTTCGTGACGCAGACGCCAGCGGAGCTGGGGGAGGTGTCTACGGGCCGTGGGATCAGTTGGCCTCGATGGGGTTGGGCGCTTCTTTCCATCATCCTCGGCGTGGTGGCGCTCGTCTTCGCACTCTGGGCCGGGCTGTGGCGTAAGCGCTGGTGAACTTGACCCCGTTGCTGGTCCCAAAGTCCCGGTAATGGACCGACCTTCGTGCGTCGACCTTCCGCCGGCGCATCGATCGGCGGAGATCGTGAACGCCGTCGTATGCTCGGCTGACGAGCGAGCTGCTGTTTCCTGGGCCGGCTTCGTCGACCGCACCTCCGATTACGCGTGGATTTGACGCGTATACCGAGGTGGGCTCCCAACCGGCGGTTCGGCATCTGACCGGGTACGAAGACTTTGTGACGTTCTGCACATCGCGCGGGACGGATCCAACTCTTCTGGCGAGCGACATCGACTCACTCGCGGCGCTCGTTCGAGAACGAAAAGACGACATGGAGGCTGCGGGCCTTCAGGACTCGGCGGCGACCTTCTTAGGCAATGTCCTCGTGCGCCGAAGGGAAGATGCCGACTGGCAAAAGTTCGGCGATGATTTCCGAGCGCCGGCAACGAGCGCCAATGCTTCGAAGTCTCCCGCGTTATACGGTTGCTGGCCGAATCGGACGAAGACACATGCGACGAGTTGTGTCGATCATGAAGGAGTGGATTGCCGGCCAGGCGATTTGAGAGAACATGACCGCATCACGCGCGTAAGCCGACCGTGTATTGACTCACCGGGACATCGGAGAAGCCGGGAGAAAGCTCAAGGCGATGTTTGTCGGTTTCGGGGCTGGCGCCTGTGGCTGCCTTCATCGCGTGATTCGCGATCAGTTGCACGTGAAGAGGAGGCTCTGGCCTCGCGACGCCCGAGCACGATGTACTCGATGGCGTGGACCACGCCGAGTAGGAGCAGGGTGATGAGTGTGAGGGCCCATTTTCCGTCGACCTGGAGAGGAGCTACGCCCCAGACGATGGCGACTACGGGGATAACCGCCCACGCACGCATCTTCACGAACGCGATGAAGTGTCGCCACGTGAACGCGTCCGGTCTCACGTGGGGAGACTATCGATCGTGGTGCGGGTCCGCAGAATTCGCTTCGATCTCGCAGAGCGCCCCGCCGGTGGCATCCATGATGGCTCGGTGAGTCTTTCGTTCGGCGCGGACGACGACGAACGCGCAAGCAACTGCGGCCGCAATCAGTATGACGCCAGAGAGAGCAGACCATACGCGCTCCGTGTCGTTCGCGTCGGACTGAGAGATCCCGATTAGAAGGAGCATCAGGCCGGATGCCGACAGTGCGGCGGGTACGAGTAGGAGTGCCAGGTACAGGAAGAATCTACGCACTTCCGCTCTCCCAATCATCCGGGTCTCGTGCCGGTGCCAGCGGCGAGGCGCCCGCACTCCCGAATTGCATCCGGCTACAAACGGCCCGTCGCCGCAACTTATCAGCGGACGAGCGAGATGCGGCGTTGCGACTTGACTGCCCTGAGTTCTAGGTGGTGACTAAGCTAGCCCACCCGGTCGATGTTCACCTTCACGGCTTGTCCCCTCGAACGAGCGTGTGGCTGCCAGCCGGGCGGCATCCTTGACCGCAGTGGTGGCCTGATGCGCGAAACGGGATTCGAGTCGCGCCATCGCCCGGAAGACGACCGGCTTCCGCTCCCTGTTGGGCAATGGCCTCAGCGTAATTCGAAGCCCGGCCGCACCTCGGCGATCGTGTCGAGCTCCGTCTGCATTCTCGCGTGGAGGTATCGGCCGTGTTCGATCCACCCATCTGGTAGGGGATCGGTTTCCGCTCTTTCCTGCCAAGCGGCGTTCCAGGCATAGATTTCGCCGGCTAGCTCATCGCTCAGCGGCAGGTCTTCAGCGTCGAGTGTGTACCCCTCGCTGAAGGATTCCCAGAACGGCCACTCCCGCCCCCAATCCGGAAAGAGGCGAATGACCCGCCGCCCGTCCGGGAGCGTAAGCGGCAGACTCTTGCGGCTTCGTAGTGCGAGCAGGCGGTCTTGCATCTCCGCCCGCATCTTCCACTCGCGAGGCGACTGCGGGGGCGAGTTATAGTCGCCCCCGACCAGCCAAATGAGGCCGCGACCGCGATCGGAATCGTCGACGACCAGTGCGATCGACCACAGGTTGTCATCGCCCGCAAGAGTGGCCGCAGACCACTCCGCGTCCTTGAAAGTCGCATCGACGAGATCGACCGTGGTCACCGCCGAACCAGCACCCGCGAAGACGTAGATCCGATAACGCGGATCATTTGATTCCCACGATGAGTCCCGTTCATCGACCTCGATCCCACGCACTCCACCACGATAGAGGCGGCAGGATCGTGGCGCTCGCAAACGGACCGTCATGCGCGGCGCGGGGGTACCGGCGCTTGTGGGACAGTGTGCGTATGAACGAGGTGGAACGTCGCCTGGACCGTGTTGAGAGTGAGCTCGCGATTCACCGGCTCGCTGCCGAGTACTGCCACGGCGCCGACAAACGAGACCTCGACCGATTCCTTGCCGTCTGGGCACCAACCGGCGTTTGGCGCATCGACGACGATGCAAGGTTCGAAGGGCGCGAAGCGATCGCGCGCGTTGTGCAAGCGCAGTGGCGCACCTTCCCTCAATACGTCCACTGGACGACGAACCACACCGTCTCGGTCGACGGCGACACCGCCCACGGCGAGTGCGACGTGGCAGTCCTCGTGCACCTGCACGGCGGCCGCTGGGTCAGGACCGGTGGAACCTACCGCGACCAGTACCGCCGCATCGACGGCCGGTGGCTCATCACTCATCGAGACGCGAGCACGCGGTTCGACGTAGATCCCACCCCCAATGAAGATGAGATCCGCTTGAGATTCGAGGACGGGTAGGCGCCGCAGTGCCGCCGTTGCGACGTGGACCGCACCGAACGCTCGCGGATCGGTTGTGCGCGCAAGCGTGCTCGCCCGAACCGCACGGTCGACAACCCTGCGCCAAGCCGATTGGAGAGGCGGCGCGGCGACGACGACCTCAGAGGTTTTGGTCCGCGTGACGAGACGAACGCCGGCCATCCCAAGCTGAGGCTGTGACCGCGACGTGTAGGTTGCGCCGAGAACGACGCATTCAGGTCAAGTCCCGTGGCGTGGTG
>NZ_DEPK01000181.1:0-2782 GCF_002358725.1 Microbacterium sp. UBA3394 | reverse complement strand
AGCGAGCCGCGGCCGTCGGGGGCTCCTCGTCCACGCGGCGAGGTCGGGGTCTGATGGCCGGACTGATCCGTCAGGCGGACGTCGACGAGGTGAAGGCGCGTACCAACATCGCCGACATCATCGGCGAGCGCGTCGCCCTCAAGCCCGCGGGCGTCGGATCCATGAAGGGGCTCTGTCCGTTCCACGACGAGCGCAGCCCGAGTTTCAACGTGCGGCCCCAAGTCGGCTTCTATCACTGCTTCGGATGCGGTGAGTCCGGTGACGTGTACACGTTCCTCCGTCGCATGGACCACCTGAGCTTCTCGGAGGCGGTCGAGCGTCTCGCCGCGCGCATCGGCTACGCGCTGCACTACGAGGACGGCGGTGCGGCGCCGCAGAACAGCGGGCGCGCGCGCCTATACGAGGCGAACGCAGCGGCGGCGGAGTACTTCCGCGCGCAGCTGGCGACACCGGATGCCGATGCCGGGCGCCGATTCCTGGGCGAGCGCGGGTTCGACGCCGGTGCTGCGGCGCACTTCGGCGTGGGGTATGCGCCGCGCGGCTGGTCGGGGATGCTCGACGCGCTCGGTGCGCGCGGGTTCCGTCGGGAGGAGCTGCTGGCCGCCGGTCTCGTCTCCCAGGGGCAGCGCGGGGTGTACGACCGATTCCGCGGTCGCCTGGTGTGGCCCATCCGCGACGTCACCGGGCAGACGATCGGTTTCGGCGCCCGGCGCCTGTACGACGACGACAACGGGCCGAAGTACCTCAACACACCCGAGACGCCGATCTATCGCAAGGCGCAGGTGCTGTACGGGCTGGACCTGGCCAAGCGGGACATCTCCCGGGATCACCGCGTGGTGGTCGTCGAGGGCTACACCGATGTCATGGCCTGTCACCTCGCGGGGGTGACCACCGCCGTCGCCACGTGCGGCACGGCTTTCGGGGCCGATCACATCACGGTCCTCAGGCGCGTGATGGGAGACGACTCGCAGGCCGGCGAGGTCGTGTTCACCTTCGACCCGGACGCCGCCGGGCAGAAAGCCGCGCTCCGCGCGTTCGCCGATGCCAAGCGCTTCAATGCACAGACCTATGTGGCCACGGGCCCGCAGGGACTGGACCCGTGCGACCTGCGTCTCCACCGCGGCGACGGCGCGGTCCGCGGTCTCGTCGAGTCGAAGTCGCCCATGGTCGAGTTCGTCCTGGACCAGCGGATCGCCGCCTACGATCTCGCGTCCGTGGAGGGTCGGATCGGGGCCCTGCGGTCCGCGGCGCCGGTCGTCGCCGACCTGCGCGATCCGCTCATCCAGCCGGAGTACATCCGCGTGCTCGCTCGTCGCCTCGGAATGGACACCGAGGATGTCCGACGCGAGGTCGAGCGTGCCGGCCGACGCGAACCGGAGGACCGTCGTCGCATGAGCGCTGCGCCCGCGGCGCGGCCGGACGATGACGGGTCCGCCCCGGTGCCGCGCGCGACCGTCGCGCAGCTCCCGCGCACGCCGGATGCCGCCCTCGAGCGGGATGCCCTGATGGGATTCCTCCAGTTCGGTCATCGCCTCGACACCGCCCTGCTGGCGCGTGCCGTCGACCAGCCATTCCGCACTCCCGCGCTCGAGGCGGTTCGTCAGGTCGTGGCGCAGACGGCCGACGTGACCCGGCCCGGCTGGTCTGTCGAGGCGATCGATCAGGTGCGCGAGCCGTACCGCTCGCTCGCCTCGGAGCTACTGACCATGCCGTTCCCGGCATCGACGGTCGAGAGCGCGGAGGCGTCGACCGCGGATCTCGCGCGGCGCCTCGTGCGACGCGGACTCCAGACCGAGAAGACGGAGCTTCTCGGAGCGATCCAGCGGGTGCCGGCCGACAGCGAGCAGGGACGACGTATCCGACTGCGATTGCGTGAGCTCGACGTCGAGCGCCAGCGGCTCGACGCCGACGACTGACGCACGCGCTGGTGATCGGTGCGCGGACACGGCAGGATGTCGGTATGGCGTCGCGGATCGAAGAAGCGGACGTGGCCGTCCGGGCCGATGATCTCTCGATCTCCCGGGCGGGTCGCGGTGCACCGGACGAGCGTGTCGTGGACGGGCTGTCGTTCACGTTGCCATACGCGCATGCGCTCACGATCATGGGCCCGACCGGTGCCGGCAAGTCGAGCCTCCTCGCGGTCATCGCCGGCGCCGGTGAGTCCGGCCTCGCGGTCGTCGGGGGCGACGCGCGCGTGCACGGCATCCGGGTCCGACGTCCGGGGCGGGCGCTGCGTCGGCTGACGTATCTCACGGGCTACCTGCCGCAGTCCGCCGGCGCGAAGCTGCCGTCCCGCTTCACCGTTTCGGAACTGATCGGCCAGCCCATCACATCGCGTGACAAGAACGTCAACGCCCGCGCGCTGGCCGTCCGGGTCGCGGGGCTGCTCGACGAGATGCAGCTCCCGCTGGGCGCGGCCGCGAAGTATCCGTACGAGCTGAGCGCGGGCATGCGCCAGCGGGTCGCGTTCGCGCAGGCGCTCATCCTCGATCCGAAGCTCCTCGTCGCCGATGAGCCGTTCGCCAATCTCGACGTCGAGGTGCGGGCGGCGGCCCTCGCAGCGGTGCTGCGACGCCGTGACGAGTACGGCATGGCCGCGCTGGTCGGCACCAACGACCGCGACGTCGTGCGCGGGCTCGAGGCTGATGTGATCGTCATGCGGTCCGGGCATGCGATCGCCGCCGGCCGGGGAGCGGATGACCTGCTCTGGACGCCGAGCGGCGACGCGGATCACCGACTGGTGGCCGCCGCGAAGCCCTCCGACTGATTTCCTCCCGTCGGG
>NZ_DEPK01000081.1:0-3531 GCF_002358725.1 Microbacterium sp. UBA3394 | reverse complement strand
CAAGGGCGGTCGCAAGGTCGTCAACATCGTCGCAGCTGCGGAGTGATCCGGGGCTCACGAGAAGTCTTCGATGAGGGGCGGGCTTCGGCTCGCCCCTCATCTGTATCCACATCCTGAGGGGAATGACATGGTCACCTTCGTCGATCGGGTGACCCTTCACCTGCGCGCGGGCAAGGGCGGCAACGGCTGCGTGTCGGTGCGACGGGAGAAGTTCAAGCCCCTCGCCGGTCCCGACGGCGGCAACGGCGGACACGGCGGAGACATCGTGCTCGTCGCCGACCCGCAGGAGACGACGCTGCTGTCGTACCACCACTCTCCGCACCGCAGCGCCGACAACGGCGGGTTCGGCATGGGCGACAACCGGTCCGGCGCGGCGGGAGAGCACCTCGAGCTGTCTGTGCCGGTCGGGACCGTGGTGAAGTCGCCCGACGGCGAGACCCTCGTCGACCTCATCCACCCCGGAATGCGTTTCGTCGCTGCCCCGGGCGGCCTCGGAGGACTCGGGAACGCCGCCCTGGCGTCACCGAAGCGGAAGGCGCCCGGCTTCGCGCTGCTGGGCACGCCCGGCTGGGAGGGCGATGTCGTCCTCGAGCTGAAGACCGTCGCCGATGTGGCGCTGGTCGGATTCCCCTCGGCCGGCAAGTCGAGCCTGATCGCGGCGGTCTCGGCCGCGCGACCGAAGATCGCCGACTACCCGTTCACGACGCTGCATCCGAACCTGGGCGTCGTCCAGGCCGGTGACACGCGCTACACCATCGCCGACGTCCCCGGGCTCATCGAGGGTGCCAGCGAGGGGCGCGGGCTGGGGCTGGAGTTCCTCCGGCACGTCGAGCGGTGCACGGCACTGGTGCACGTGCTCGACTGCGCCACCCTCGACCCCGGACGAGATCCGCTGAGCGATCTCGACGTCATTCTCGCGGAGCTCGCGGCCTACCCGGTCGCCGACGATCAGGTGCCGCTGCTCGAACGGCCCCAGCTGGTCGCACTCAACAAGCTCGATGTGCCCGAGGCCAAGGACCTCGCCGATCTCGTGCGCCCCGACCTCGAGGCTCGCGGCTTCCGCGTCTTCGACATCTCCACCGTCGCTCGCTCCGGGCTGCGTGAGCTCACGTTCGCTCTGGGGGAGATCATCGCCGCCCACCGGGCGACGCGAGCCGACGAGGGGCCGCAGGAGCGCGTGGTCATCCGCCCGCGCGGTTCCGAGAAGGAGTTCTCCATCCGGGTCGAGGGCGGCACCTACGGCAACCTCTACCGCATCGTCGGCGCAAAGCCGGAGCGCTGGGTGCAGCAGACCGACTTCCGCAACGACGAGGCCGTCGGGTTCCTCGCCGACCGCCTCGACAAGCTCGGCGTCGAAGACGAGCTGTTCCGCGCCGGTGCGACCCCCGGCGCGACCGTCGTGATCGGCGAAGGCGACGGCGTCGTCTTCGACTGGCAGCCGTCGCTCAGCTCGGCCGCCGAACTCATGACGGCTCCGCGCGGGACCGATCCCCGGATCGATCCGTCGAACCGCCGCACGACGTCGCAGCGGCGGGAGCAGTATCGCGAACGCATGGATGCCAAGGCCGAGGCGCGCGCCGATCTCGAGGCCGAGCGCCTCTCGTCGTCGGGGTGGAGCGAGGAGAGCGGCGCGTGAGCGTCGTCGACCGCTCCGGTCTCGCCACCGTGCGCCGCGTGGTGGTCAAGGTGGGGTCCTCGTCGATCAGCGGTGCGAACCGCGGCAAGATCGCGCCGATCGTCGAGGCGCTCGCCCACGCCCACGCTCGCGGCGCCGAGGTCGTGCTGGTCTCATCGGGAGCGATCGCCACCGGCATGCCGTACCTCACGCTCGACGAGCGTCCCACCGACCTCGCCACACAGCAGGCGGCCGCGGCGGTCGGGCAGAACGTGCTGATCTATCGCTACCAGGATGCGCTGCGCCCCTTCGGTGTCGTCGCCGGGCAGGTGCTGCTGACGGCAGGCGACCTCGAGAACGCGACACCGCGATCGAATGCGCGCCGCGCGATGGAGCGGCTGCTGGGACTGCGCATTCTGCCGATCGTCAACGAGAACGACACCGTAGCGACCCACGAGATCCGCTTCGGTGACAACGACCGCCTGGCAGCGCTGGTCGCCCGCCTGATCGGTGCCGACGCGCTGGTTCTCCTCAGCGACATCGAGTGCCTCTACACGCGCCCGCCGGGCGAGCCGGGTGCTCGCCCGATCGATCGTGTGGACTGGGGCGACGATCTCGATGACTACGAGTTCGGCGCTACGGTCGTCAACAGCCTCGGCACCGGTGGGGCCGCGACGAAGGCTTCGGCCGCCAAGCTCGCTTCTGCAGCGGGCATCGGCGTGCTCGTGACGAGCGCGGACCTCGTGGCCGATGCGCTCGAGGGGCGTCACGTCGGCACGTGGTTCGAGCCGGATCCGGCACCTGATGCGGCGCCCGCCACGGGGCCCGTGCGGGCGGCCGGGAATCAGTAGGCTGGAACGATGAGTACGGTGACGGAGGCTTCGGCACGCGAGCGGATGCAGCGGGCGAAGGATGCCAGCCGAGCCGTCGCGCTCCTGGACGACGAGGCCAAGTCGCACGCGCTGCGGACCATCGCCGACGCGATCGAGGCGGCCTCCGCCGAGATCGTCGCCGCGAACGCCGAGGATCTCGCACGCGGTGCGGCGAGCGGGCTCGCCGATGGCCTGCGCGACCGTCTGCGCCTGGACGCCCCGCGCGTCGCCGCTCTCGCCGCCGCCGTGCGGGAGATCGCCGACCTTCCCGACCCCGTCGGACGTGTCCTCGACGAGCGCATCATCGGCGGCGGCATCCGGCTGACGAAGGTCGCCGTTCCCTTCGGCGTCGTCGGCGCGATCTACGAGGCCCGGCCGAACGTGACCGTCGACATCGCAGCCCTCGCCCTGCGGTCGGGGAACGCGGTCGTCCTGCGCGGCGGCAGCGCGGCCGAGAACACGAACAGGGCCCTCGTGTCAGCCATGCGGCATGCCCTCGCCTCTGTAGACATCGACCCCGAAGCGGTGCAGACGATCGATGCGTTCGGACGCGACGGCGCACGCGAGCTGATGACCGCGCGAGGGCTGGTCGACATCCTCGTTCCACGGGGAAGCGCGCAGCTCATCGAAACGGTCGTGACGGAATCGACCGTGCCCGTCATCGAGACCGGCGCGGGGGTCGTGCACATCTTCGTCGACGCCACCGCGCGCGCAGACTGGACGCGGGAGATCGTCGTCAACGCGAAGGCGCAGCGACCCAGCGTCTGCAACGCCGTCGAAACCGTCCTCGTGCACCGCGATGCTCTCGGACTCGTCCCCGACCTGCTGGTCGCGCTCGAGGCGGCGGGGGTGACCGTGTATGGAGACGAGACGATCTCAGGACTCTCGCCTCGCGTCGTGGCGGCCACCGATGACGACTGGTCCACGGAGTACCTGAGTCTGGATCTGGCCATGCGCGTCGTCGACGGGATCGACGAGGCGCTGACGCACATCCGAACCTACTCGACGCACCACACCGAGGCGATCATCACCGATGACCCGGCA
>NZ_DEPK01000211.1:2305-9401 GCF_002358725.1 Microbacterium sp. UBA3394 | reverse complement strand
CGGGGCACCGGGGGCCGGGGCGCCCGGACATCCGGACGCCGAGGGACGACTTGCTGCCGGCTCGAGTCGCCCTCGTGACGCAATTCAGGCTGGCAACGCGCCGGCGGACCCACAACCGACCAAACCGGCGACAGCAAGAGCGGCCAGCCTGAATTGCGTCACGATGGCGAGCGAAGACCCACCCGCAAGACCCGCCCGCTGCCGGAGACCCACGGGCGGTGGTCGACGCACCAGCCACCCGGGTGCCGGCGCGGGCACTGTCCGTGCACCAACTCAGGCTGACGCCCGGGTCCGAGGCCGAAATCCGGCCGCGCTCGCACCGCCGAGAGCAGCCAGCCTGAGTTGCGGCACGGTGACGAGCGAGAACCCGCTCGAAGACCCGGCCGCCCCCGGAGACCCACGGGCGGTGCTCGACGCGCGAGCACCGACCCCACCCGTGCACGAATTCAGGCTGGCGCTCGGGTCACGACCCGTACACCGGCCAGAACCGCGCACCCGAACGGAACCAGCCTGAATTCGTGCACGGTCGCCGGCCACGACGCTCGCGCGGTGGCCGGTACGACATCCGCGCGGTGGCCAGCCTGACCCTGCCACGCGGCGGCCAAGCACGCGCGCCGGGCAGCGCCGGGCAGTAACCCGTGGCTCCCGCGATCGCCGTGAAGCGGGTCAGGCGCGGCGGGAACCCTGCTTCACCACGACCAGGCGGTAGGGGGCGCCGTCGGCCGACCACCACCGGTGGGCCACTCCGCCGGCGTAGTAGGCGGAGTCTCCGACGGACAGCGTGCGCGTCTCGCCGTCGAGATCGAGGACGACCGTGCCCTCGACGACGTAGACGAACTCGTCTTCCGGATGCTGGAATGCCTCCCCGGGTGAGGTCGCCGCGGCGCTGATCTCCACCGGATGCAGTGGCCGCGACGCCGCGGCCAGCAGGCGTGCGCTGCCGCTGGCGAAGCCGTCGGGCACCGTCGTGCCGCGCGGGTCGTCGCGGCGCTGTATCTCGACCGGCGGAAGATCGGCGACGGGTTCGTCGGCGGCGGCGACGAGCTCGATGGGACTCGTCTGCAGCGCGACGGCGATGCGTCGCAGCGACCCGAGGCTCGGCTGCGCAAGCCCACGCTCGAGTTGGCTGAGGAACGGATGCGACAGTCCTGTCGCCTCGGCGACCTGCACGAGCGTCAGCCCGTGCCCTTTCCTCAGGCGCCGGATGTGGGCCCCGAGGCGCAGGCCCGACGCCTCGCCGTCCGCGGCGTCGACTCCGGCGGACGAGGTGCCGGCCGGAAGCGTGCTCGTCACCGGGCCGACCTCAGACGGGCAGTTCGACGCCGGCGGAGACGGCGTAGTCGCGCACGTCCTGCACGAACGCGTCTCGACGGCGTGCCGTGAGCCACGACGCTTCGAACGAGTTGACCGCCAACTGAACCAGATCGGTCGCTGTCAGGCCGGCCTGTTCCGCGAGTGCCACGTAGTTGTCGCCGACGTATCCGCCGAAGTAGGCGGGGTCGTCGGAGTTGACCATGACGCGGGCGCCCTTGCGCAGCAGCGAGACGATCTCGTCGCTCTTCATCTGATCGGTCACGAACGAGTTCGACACCGGGCACGTGGTGAAGCCGATGCCCTTGGCGATCGCCGCGTCGACGAGCGCCGGATCTTCGACGATGTTCGTGCCGTGGTCGATGCGATCGACCTGGATGTCTTCGAGCACCGTGCGGATGTTGTCGATCGACCCGACCTGGTCGATATCGCAGTGCATCGTGAGGAAGAAGCCCTCCGCCCGGGCCCGGGCGAACACCGTCGCGAACTTCTCGGGCGGATTGCCCCGTTCGTCGGAGTCGAGCCCGACTCCCACGATCCACGCCTTGTAGGGCAGCGCCTCCATGAGGGTGGCCATGGCGTACTCGGCGGAGAAGTCGCGCAGGAAGCAGAGGATGAGCTCGGCCGAGATGCCCAGCTCGTCCTGCGCGCGCACGGCCGCCCGGCGATAGCCGGTGATGACCTCGGCGAAGGGCACGCCACGGCTCGTGTGGGCCTGCGGATCGAAGAACATCTCGACATGCACGACGCCCTGCGCCTTCGCGCGCTGCAGGTACGCCCAGGCGAGATCGTGGAAGTCGTCAGCGGTCTGCAGCACCTGCATCGCCGGGTAGTACACCGCGAGGAAGCTCGTCAGGTCGGTGAAGTCGTAGCTGGCCTTCACATCCTCGACGGTCTTCTGGTCGAGCTCGATGCCGTTCTTCGCCGCGAGGGCGAACTTCAGCTCCGGCTCGAGGGTTCCTTCGAGGTGCAGGTGCAGTTCCGCCTTCGGGAGCCCGTGGGCGAAGGCGGCGAGATCGATGGTGCTCAAGGAGTCAGACGCCCTTCTGGGGATGCATGCCCATACGGGCCAGCACGACGTCCTCGACGATCTGGACGACGTTGTAGAGGATGAGGGACACGGCGGTGACCGCGACGACGGAGGTCCAGAGCGCACTGAACTGGGCCTGCGGCACATAGCCGGCGATCGAACCGCCGATGCCGCCGCCGACCGCGAGCCACTCCGCCAGCAGCGCCCCGGTGATCGCGCCGGGCACCGAGATGCGCACGGCCGCGAAGAAGGCCGGAAGCGAGGTCGGCATCGCGACCTTCTGCAGCTTCGTCCACGCGCCGCCGCCGTACACGTCGACGAGGTCGTTCATCTGCGGCGACGCCGAGCGCAGCCCGAAGGAGATGTTCACCAGGGCGGGGAACAGCACGACGATGCCGCCGATCACGGCGAGGGTCCAGAAGTCGCGACCGAAGATCAGGATGATCACCGGCGCCATCGCGACGAGCGGCACCGAGCGCAGCAGCATCGCGACGGGCATGAGGGCGTGCTCGATCCCCTTGTTGAGCTGGAACACCGTGGCACCGAGCGTCGCCACGACGAGCCCCGCGATGAAGCCGATCGCCGCATCGCCGAGGGTGACCATGAGGTTGGCGAAGATCATCTCGCGATTGGCTTCGGCCGCGGGCACCTCGAAGAGGTAGTTCCACACGTCGATCGGGCCCTTGGCGATCAGCGGGGAGATCTGGAAGACCCACAGCACACCGACCCAGATGACGATCACGGCGACGATCGTGCCGAGGAAGGTCGCCATGCCCCAGAGGAACGCACGCAGCGCCCCGGTGGCGGCCTGCTTGCGCATCGTGTTCTGCAGCCGCTCGGATGTCGCCGGCGGCCCCGCGGGGTCGGGCGGCGATGCGACGGGCGGACTCGTGACGGATGTCATGACGCACTTCCCTTCGACCACGGCGCCGCGACGCGCGCGATGATGCCGACGATGCCGAACCCGGCGAGTGACACGGCTCCGGATGCGAGCGCGAGCGCCCAGACGAGCGGTGCATCCGAGGCCTGCTGCGCCAGCACCATGGCCAGGCCCACGCCGACCTCGATCTTTCCGAAGAACTCGCCGAGGACGGCGCCGAGGAACGCGGCGGGCACGGCGATCTTCAGGGCGTTGAGGATCGCCGGCACGGCGGCGACCAGACGCACCTTGAACAGCTGCGTGAACTTCGATCCGCCGTAAACGGTGATGAGGTCGAGGCTGGTCTTGTCGGCCGACTTCAGTCCCAGCAGGGCGCCGACGACGGTCGTGAAGAAGCACGACAGAGCGGCCAGCAGGATGGCGGTGCCCGCGGGCTCGCCGACGGCCGGCGGCGGGATGAGGACGACGGCGAGCATGCCGATCGCGACGATCGGGACGCAGTACGTGAGGATCGCGACCTGCATCGCCACGCCCTCCAGGCGCGGAACGACGAGCACGAGACCCGACATGAGCAGGGCGAGGCCGTTGCCCCACAGGTAGCCGATGCCGGCCTCGGTGAGGGTCACCGCGAAGTTGCGGGCGAAGTAGTCCCACCCGGCGGCGATGTAGGCGCCGATCACCTCGGGGGGGCTCGGGATCGGACGCGCGCCCGTCGAGCTGACCCAGACGGCCGAGACGATCCACCAGAACGCGATGAGGCCGACACCGCCGATCGTTCCGATGAGCCACGGCGGCAGGCGCACGTCCTCCCACTCGATCGCGCGGGACTTGGTGGGGGCCTCAGTGGTCATCGGCCGCTGCGCCTCCCTCGCCGAACAGCAGCTCGGAAGCCTGGTCGACGTAGGAGTGGAACTCGGGACTGCGCATCATCTCGGGCAGGCGCGGACGAGGCAGGTCGATGGTCATGACCTCCTTGACCCGACCGGGACGCGGGCTCATGACCGCGACCTGATCGGAGAGGAAGATGGCCTCCGAGATGCCGTGGGTGACCAGAAGCGTGGTCGCGGGCTTCTCGGTCCAGATGCGCAGCAGTTCGAGGTTGAGCTTCTGGCGGGTCATGTCGTCGAGCGCACCGAAGGGCTCGTCGAACAGCAGCACCTCGGGCCGCATGATGAGGGATCGCGCGATCGACACGCGCTGGCGCATGCCGCCGGACAGCTGCGCCGGCTTGGCCTTCTCGAAGCCCTTCAGTCCGACGAGGGCGATCATCTCGTCGACGTAGGCCTTGTCGACCTGCTGCCCGGCGATCTCGAAGGGGAGGCGGATGTTCGACACCACGCTGCGCCAGGGAAGCAGCGCGGAGTCCTGGAACGCGATGCCGAGCTTGTTCTCCTTGCGGAGCTCCTTGGGGCTCTTCCCGTCCACGCGGGTCGTTCCGCTCGTGGGCTGCTCGAGCCCGGCGAGGATGCGCAGAATGGTGGACTTGCCGCATCCCGACGGTCCGAGCAGCGACAGGAACGTGCCCTGGTCGGTGTGGAGATTGGCGTCCTGCAGCGCAGCGACCGACTTGCGGCCGCTCGTGAAGACTTTGTTCAGGTCGGTGATCTGCAGGCCGGTGCCCAGGGTCGTCCCCTGGGCACCGGTCTGGGCGACGGGAATCGTCACAGTGGAACTCTCTCAATCAGCCCATGTAGTCGACGAGCTCGGGGTTCTCCTCGTACACCTCGGTGAGGAGGGAGAGGTCGAAGAGGTCCTCGGCGGTCAGCTCGATGCCGGCACCCGCGAGGCTCTCGATCGTCGCGGCCTGAAGCTCGTCGCTGATCGTGAACAGGCCGTTCGCCTCGGTCTCGTCGGTGACCACGAGGTCGACCTGGGCGAGCGATCCGAGGGTCGAGGTGTCGGGGTCGAGACCGAGGTCGGCGCCGTACTCCTCGTAGGCGAGGCGAGCACCCTCTTCGGGGTCGTTGACGAGGTCGGTCCAGCCCATGATCTCGGCCTTCAGGAAGGCCTTCACGGTGGCGGGGTTGTTCGCGATCATGTCGTCGGTGGTGACGAGCGTCTCGGCGACGAACGGCAGGCCGTTGTCGGCGAAGGGGAGGTTGACGGTGTCGTAGCCCTCCTCCGCGACGATGATCGACTCGTTGGTCAGGTACGAGATGAACCCGTCGACCTCGCCGTTGGTGAGCGGCGCCGGGTCGTACTGCACGGGGACGATCTCGACGTCGTCCGAGGTCAGGCCGTTGGCCGACAGGAAGGCGTTGAACAGCGCGGTGTTGGAGTCCTGCACGCCGATCTTCTTGCCGACCAGGTCGTCCACGGTGGCGATGTTGCCGCCGTCGGCGAGAGAGAGAACGGTGAACGGGTTCTTCTGGTAGGTCGTGCCGATGATCTTCAGCGGCGCACCCTCGGAGGCGACGACCGATCCGATCGAGACCGCGTCACTCATGCCGAAGTCGGCGGTGCCCGAGATGAGCTCGGTGGCGCTCGTGGAGGGTCCGGGGACGAGGGTGACCGAGTCGAAGCCGGCGTCGGTGTAGTAGCCGTTGCTGTCGGCGAAGAACTCGCCGGCGAACTCCTCGTTCTTGATCCAGCTGAGCTGCACCGTGATGTCGGTGATCATCTCCTCGGATGCGGCGTCGTCCGTGTCGGCCGCCGGCTCCGAGTCGCTCGAACCGGCGCAGGCGGTGAGGGCGAGAGCCGACACGGCGATGCCGGCCAGTGCCGCGGAGATGCGGCCCCGTCGGGAAGAAAGGAAGGTCATGTGAGATGTCCTCTGGTGCGGGTGGTGCCTCGGGTAAGGGAGCGCGATTCGCAATGCATTCCGTCTCGCGTGCTGAGGACGCTACGGGATGTAGATTTCACGAACACTTGCCGGGGTGTTTCGACCTCGTTACACCCGGCGGGGAGTCCCCCGGTTCAGTGGGGATGACGGATCAGTGGGGATGACCCAGACGCGCCGCGATCTTCGGCAGCTGGGCGTGCACACGCACGCTCGCTTCGGCCGACAGCGGGTTCGTCGACAGGCCGTGCTGCGACACCAGGCGCCCGCCCACGTACACGCGGGTGAGATTGCGCAGGCTCATCGACAGCACGTACGAGCGCACCGGATGCCAGAGCGGTCCGACGTCGGGACGGCGGGGGTCGACGACCACGAAATCGGCGAACTTGCCGACCTCGAGGCTTCCGACCCGATCGGCGACGCCCATGATCTCGGCCCCGCCGAGCGTGTGCAGGCGCAGCAGCGTCTCCGGCATCATCGATCGAGGATCCTTGGTGCGCGCGCGCTGCATCGCCATCCCCATGCGCATGTTCTGCCACGGGTCCGACACGTCGGTGCAGGCTTGGTCGTCGAGCCCCATGCCGACCTTCATCCCCATCTCGAGCATCTCGGGCACCAGCGCCACACCGGACGCGAGACGCCCGTTCGAGGCGGGCTGCCAGGACATGCTCGCACCACCCGCCGCCGTCTCCGCGATGATCTCGGGGGTGGTCTGGATGAAGTGGCCGAACATCATCTCGGGACCGAGCGCTCCCGCGTCGCGGTACATCGCGAACTTCGACTGCTGCAGGGGAACCGCCTCCGGCGACTCCAGGAAGTGCGCCTGGTTCGTCACGCCGAGGCGGCGCATCGCCTCGACCTCGATCTCGGCGGCGTCCTCGCGCGGCGACCACTGCACCTGCCCCATGATCGAGGCGCCCAGAGCGTAGTCCGCGTCGAGCGACCGCGTGTGGGCGACGCTCTGCGCGAAGCGGTCGTGGATCTCGTCGTCGCTGCCGACGGTGGCGTCCATGCCGATCGAGTCGACGAAGCGGATGCCGGCGTCGAGGCAGGCATCCGCCTGTCGCGTGTGATATTCCAGTTCGCGCATGGGAGC
>NZ_DEPK01000211.1:0-1916 GCF_002358725.1 Microbacterium sp. UBA3394 | reverse complement strand
GCGGTCGTCACGCCGTTTCCGAGGAAGTCCAGGGCGCCGTGCAGCGTGGACCAGTAGATGTCGTCGGCGCTCGCTCCGGAGGTCATCCCGAGCATCGAGTCGCACCAGCCGTACAGCGTCTCGCCGACGCCAAGCCCGCGTAGCCCGCTGGTGAAGAGATGGCTGTGCGAAGACACGAAGCCCGGCGCGACGAAGCTGCGTCCGACGTCGAGGATCTCGTCGGCGGTGGTGCCGGCGCGCGGCTCTCCCTCTCCGACCGCCGCGATGCGATCGTCGTCGACGAGCATCCACCCGCCGTCGATGTATCCGGGATCGTCGGTGCCGGTGGGCACGGTGATCAGTCGGGCGTTCGTGATGAGCAGGGTGGTCATGAGAATCCCGTCTGTGGGTCGACTGGAGCGGTGGTGCATGTCCCCATTTCTGCGCTCTCAGTGGCCGAAAACAGCAGAAATTGGGACATTGGCGGGTTGGTGGGAGGGGTGGTGTGTGTGGGAGGGGGTGGGGTGGGGGTCAGGAGGAGCGGGAGTGGGAGAGGTGCAGCACGGCTTCGGTGAGGGCGCGGATGCCGTGGGCGACGTCGCCGGTCGACACGGACTCGGCCGGATGGTGGCTGATGCCGTCGGGGTTGCGCAGGAACAGCATGCCGATGTCGGTGATGCCTCCCATGGCCATGCCGTCGTGGCCGGCCCGGCTGAAGATGGTCGCGGGATCCTGGGCCGTCGACGTCGTGGCCCCGATGCCCTCGCGGATGACGTCCTGGAGGAGCGGAGCGCACGATACGGCCGCGGCGGAGTGGATCTCGCGGGCACGCCAGCGCAGGCCTCGACGCCCCATGATCTCGTCGAGCTCACCGGACAGGGTGTGCCACACGCGATCGCGCTCACCGTCGAACTCGCCGCGCAGGTCGAGGGAGAACTGCACCTCGCCCGGCACGACGTTCACGCCGCCGGGGAAGGCTTCGAAGCGGCCGACGGTGCCGATGATGTGGTGCTCGGCGCGGCAGAGTCGCTCGACGGCGAGGGCACCTTCGCTTGCCCCGAGAAGCGCGTCGCGGCGCATGTCGTAGGGGGTTCCGCCGGCGTGCCGGGCCTCCCCTTCGACCGTGAGGAGAAAGCGGCGCGCACTGGCGATCGAGGAGACGACGGCGAGCGACTCGCCTCGGCGGTCGAGCTCGGGCCCCTGTTCGATATGCGCCTCGAGGTATCCGATGAGCTCGTCGGGCCGGCGAGCCGCCTCGCCGATGCGGCCCGGGTCGAGCCCGAACTCCAGGAACGCCTGACGAAGCGTCGTGCCGTCGGCGTCGGTGAGGCCCCACCATTCGTCGCGCCACACGCCCCCCACAGCGGAGGATCCGAGCAGGGCCGTGCCGAACCGGGTTCCCTCTTCGTCCCAGAAGGCGATGATCTCCAGCGCGAAGCCGAGAGCCGACCGCCACTGCTCGTCGGTGCGCACACGCAGCAGGCGCACGACCTCCAGGGCCATGAGCACGCCGAGCATGCCGTCGAAGCGACCGGCGTCCGGAACGGTGTCTAGGTGCGACCCGAGCAGGAGCGCCGGTTCGTCGCCGGTCGTCGCGCCGCGCGGGTCGGATCCGAGCCGCCCGACCTGGTTGCCGGCGGCATCCGGGCGGGTGGTCATGCCGATCTCGCGCATCCACTCCGCGACGAGACGGTTCACGCGGGCGTGCTCGGGCGACAGATACACGCGCTCGAGGCCGCCCTCCATCGAGGTCTCGCGGGCCAGCTCGTCGCAGCGCGCCATCACGCGTCGAGCGGATGCGGCGATCGCGTCGGGGGAGATGTCGAGGAGAGCCGCCGTCACCGCAGCACCTCGGCTGCCGCGTCGACGCCGCCGCCGACCGGCACGCGCGCACCGAAGCGGCGCAGCACGTGCTCGAGCGCGACGAGCGTGGTGAA
>NZ_DEPK01000024.1:0-47001 GCF_002358725.1 Microbacterium sp. UBA3394 | reverse complement strand
ACCACGCAGCCGGCGATATCGCCGCGGATCGCGACGGCGTTGTTCAACGCGTTGACGGCCAGGCTCGACTTCATCCGGGAGTCGATCGAGTACCCGACGATCTTGTTCGCGAACACGTTCTTGATCGCGCAGAGATACAGCTTCCCCTCCGCGGTGCGATGCTCAGTGATGTCGGTCAGCCACAGCTGGTTCGGTCCGGTCGCGGTGAAGTCCCGGCCGACGAGATCGTCATGGACGGGCGGACCAGCCTTCTTCCCGCTGCCACGGCCCCGCTTCTTCCCGAACGCACTCCACCAGCCGTTCTGCGATACGATCTTCCACGCCGTCCGGTCCGACATGCCCTCGCCGACCTGACGGGCCTCGTCGGCGAGCAACCGGTGCCCGAACTCGGGGTCGTCGCGGTGCGCGTCGAACAGTGCGTTTGCGCGGTACGCCCGCACCACCTCGCTGGCGGTGACGGGGTCCCTCAGCCACCGGTAGTACGGCTGGCGGGAGAGCTTGAGCACCCGGCACGTCACCGCGACGGGGATACCGTCGGCGGCGAGCTCGGTCACGAGCGGGTAGAGCCTTTTCCCGGCAGATGCGCCTGCGACAGATACGCCGCCGCACGACGCAGCACCTCGTTCTCCTGCTCGAGAAGCCGGATCCGCTTGCGCGCCTCCCGCAGCTTCGCGGACTCAGTCCGCGTCTCCCCGGGCTTGGCGCCCTCGTCGATGCCGGCGCGACGCAACCACTTCTGCAGCGTCATCGGGTGAACACCGAAGTCTTTCGCGATCTGCTCGATCGTCACTCCGGGCTCGCGGTTCCTCGCGACGCGGACCACATCGTCACGGAACTCGCTCGGGTAGGGCTTGGGCACAGCAACATCCTTCCAGGCCCACCCCAAGGGCAAGCCAGATCAGATGTCACCTACTCGTGCAGCAGTCCCCCCCACTCGCGCGCGCTTTCCCAGATTCTTCCCAAATGGCCGATTCCGCCGATGGGGTGATGCCCTCGATCCCAGTGTTTTCAAGGGATCGGAGCCGAAATTTCGTGGCGGAGACGGAGGGATTTGAACCCCGCCTGCATGAGAACACTCTTGCATGTTCGAGAAGAGTCATGTTGATTTGCCGGGATTCGCAACGGCGTTCGTGGGCGTTGACGAATGCTCGGAGCGACTGAACGGGACGCGATTCAGACGCACGTTACGCGCCGCAGTCTATCGGCCACTATGCGCATGCGCTTCTCACATTGACACCGGGTACGTCGCTTCACCTGTCCATCAGTGGCGCCGAGAGTTAGTGGCCTCGAAGGCTCATCGTTCGAGGACGACGGCGAGCCCTTGGCCGACACCTATGCAGATTGCGACGACCGCTACTCCACCACCGCGGCGCCTCAGTTCGTGCGCTGCATGACCGACGATTCGCCCACCGGACGCACCCAGCGGATGGCCGATAGCCAGCGCCCCGCCATGAATATTGACCTTCTCGGCGTCCAGTTCGGGCCATCCCGCGATGCATGCGAGCGCCTGCGAAGCGAACGCCTCGTTCAGTTCGACGACATCGACATCCGCCCATCTTTTCCCGGCGCGCGAGAGCGCTTTGTTGGCTGCCTCAATCGGCGCGATCGGAAAGTTGTCCGGCTCCACCGCGTGCGACGCGCGCCCTGCGATCCGTGCGAGTGGTTCACCGCGCAACGCACCTTCAGCGCCTAGGAGCACCGCGGAGGCGCCATCGTTGATCGGTGATGAGTTTCCGGCTGTGACAGTACCGTGGGCCGCGAACAAGGCCCTCAGCGACGCAAGTGTATCGATGGTGCTATCGTCACGAATTCCCTCGTCCCTCGCCAATTCAGCGCCGGGCACCTGCACAACCTCGTCATCGTAGATGCCCTCCAACCATGCCTTCGCCGCCAGCCGGTGCGAGCGCACGGCAAACTCATCCTGCGCTTCACGGGACACCCTCCATTCCGCGGCGATTTTCTCGGCCGACTCGCCGTTGCTGATAGTCCAGTGCTTCGGCATAGCGGGGTTGGTCATTCGCCAACCGATCGATGTGTTCCACATTGTCGGATTGCCGGCCGCAGGCCATGCCCGCGCCGACTTCTCCACGACGAAGGGCGCACGACTCATCGATTCCACCCCTCCGGCGAGGATGACTTTCGCGTCGCCGGTCTCGATCGCTCGCGACCCCTGTATCACTGCTTCGACCGACGATGCGCACAAACGGTTCACTGTCGTACCGGCCACGGTCGTAGGAAAACCGGCGAGGAGCGCGGACATTCGAGCTACGTTGCGGTTGTCCTCACCCGCCTGATTTGCGTCGCCGAGGATCACGTCGTCGATAAGTGTGGCATCGGTCCCGGAGCGCTCCACGAGCGAACGCATGACCACCGCCGCCATGTCGTCGGGGCGGATGCCGGATAGAGCACCGCCAGCGCGCCCAAATGGTGTGCGAACAGCGTCGTATACGAAGCTTGCGGTCATCGTGGTTCCTCCAGTTCCACCCCAGCAGGGAACGCACGAGACGCGCTCCAGCCGTCATGTAGGGCGCGTATCTCCATGGCTATCCTTTGGCAGCCCTCGATGCGTCCACGATTGCCTGTCCTTGAAACGCACTCAATCCCTGAGCTAGACATCAACTGTTCTGAGGAAAGCCGAGGTTGATGCCGCCGTGACTGGCGGGATCGAGCCATCGGGAGGTGACGGCCTTCTCCCTCGTGAAGAAGTCGAATCCGTGCACGCCGTACGCCTTGGCATCGCCGAAGAGCGACTTTTTCCAGCCGCCGAACGAGTGATAGGCCACCGGCACCGGGATCGGGACGTTGATCCCGATCATCCCGACCTGGACCTCGGACTGGAACCGGCGCGCTGCGCCCCCGTCGTTGGTGAAGATCGCCGTACCGTTGCCGAACTCTCCAGAGTTGATCAGAGCAACCCCTTCCTCGTAGGACGCGACGCGCACGATCGAGAGCACCGGCCCGAAGATCTCCTCGGCGTAGGCGCGCGAGGTGGTCGGGACGTCGTCGAGGAGCGTGGGGCCGAAGAAGAACCCGCCCTCGTGACCATCCACGCGCACCCCGCGACCGTCGACCACGACCGTCGCGCCGTCGGCTTCGGCGATGTCGACGTATCCAGAGACCTTATCGCGGTGCGCGTCGCTGATCAGCGGACCCATGTCAGGCTCGCCGAGGGCGTCACCGGCACCGTTGCCGATCCGCAGGCCCGCGATCCGCTCCGCGATCTTCGCCACGAGCTCATCCGCGACCGGCTCCACGGCCAGTACGACGCTGATCGCCATGCATCGCTCGCCGGCCGCGCCGTAGCCGGCGTTGACGGCCTGGTCGGCCACTAGATCCAGATCCGCGTCCGGGAGGACGAGCATGTGGTTCTTCGCTCCACCCAGCGCCTGCACGCGCTTCCCGTGACGCGACGCGGTCTCGTAGATGTACTGCGCGATGGGCGTGGACCCCACGAAGCTGAGCGATTGCACCACCGGGCTCTCCAGCAGCCCGTCAACCGCGAGCTTGTCGCCCTGCAGCACCGTGAAGGCGCCGTCGGGAAGGCCCGCCTCCTTCCACAGCGCCGCCATCCACAGCGCCGCGGACGGATCCTTCTCGCTGGGCTTGAGCACCACCGCGTTGCCGGCCGCGATCGCGATGGGGAAGAACCACATCGGAACCATCGCCGGGAAATTGAACGGAGAAACGATGCCCACGACCCCGAGCGGCTGCTTCAGGGAGTACACGTCGATGCCCGAGGACACGTTCTCGCTGAACGCACCCTTTACCAGGTGGGGAAACCCGCAGGCGAGCTCGACCACCTCCTGCCCGCGAAGGATCTCCCCCATCGCATCAGAGACGACCTTGCCGTGCTCGGCGGTGATGATCGCCGCCAACTCGCCCTTGCGGGCGTTCAGCAGCTCGCGGAACGCGAACAGCACCCCCTGCCGCTTCGCCATCGACAGCGCGCTCCACGCCGCGAACCCCGCCTCGGCCGATGCGATCGCCTTCGCGATCACCGGCTCGTCGGCGAGTTTCACCCGCCCGGACACCGCCCCCGTCGCGGGGTTGTACACCGGCGCAGTTCGGCCGCCGGCGGACACCTGCACCGCTCCGTCGATCCAGTGCCCCAGCACGGGCACATCCCCGCCCGACTCCTCGGATCCCGCACTCTCGACAATGCTCATCAGAACTCCTTCGGTTCGCTTCGTTTCGTTCGACTCGCTGATCGCTCAGCGAAGGACAGAAACCCCGCCGTCGATGCGGAGGACCTCACCGGTGATCCACTCGGCCCCGTTCCCACAGAGAAAGGCCACAGCCTGCGCGACCTCGTCGGCGCGCCCCTGCCTGCCGAGTGGGATGCGGGCGAGGAGCGCCCGCATGTACTCCGGGTCCTCGCGCAGGCCGGCGTTCATCGGCGTCTCGACGGGACCGGGCATCACAGCGTTCACCCGGATCCGGTGGGGCGCGAGCGACACCGCCGCGCCTCGCGTGAGAGATACGATGGCCCCCTTGGTCGCGGCGTAGCCGGAGCTCGTCGGCCCCACGTGCTCGGCCGCCACGGACGCGAAGTTGACGATCGCCCCGGGGGTCCCAGCAGCGATCATGGCGCGCGCCACCGCCTGGCTCGGGACCAGGACGCCGAGGACGTTCACCCTCCAGAGGAGGTCGAACTCCGGCAGAGGCATGTCGACGAACGGACTCCTCCGGACGATGCCCGCAGCGTTGACGAGCGCATGGACGGCACCGACTTCGTCGACGACGCGAGCGATTGCCTCGTCGACGGAGGGGGCGTCGGCCACGTCGACGGGCATGCCGGTCCCGCCGAGCGTCGACATCCGCCCCTCCACGCCCGGGTCGAGGTCAAAGCCGTACACCCGCGCGCCGGCTCGGGCGAGGTGGTCGGCCACGGCGGCGCCGATGCCTCCGGCGGCACCCGTGACCACGACGGTGCGATCGGTGAAATCCATGGAGTACGTCCTCACAGCACGATCAATGGGTTGATGTTCCCCCCGGTCGCACCGGCGACCGGCAGCGGGGCGGCGCAGAAGAGCGCGGCGTGACCGTTCTGCGCGAGCGCGGCGCGGGCATGGGAGAAGTCGCAATTGTCGACCAGCACGAGCCCGATGGCCCAATTGAGCAGGTGCACCGCGGCCGGGGGCTCGGCGGGATGCTTGGCATCCAGCAGATCCCATGCCACCGCGGCGATGGGCTGCTCAACCAGCCACCGCGCCCCGGACTCGCCAACGCCGGGCCTGATGTCGGCGCGCAGTGCGCCACCGGCGGCGACGTAGCGGTCACGACCGAGGTCGATCATCACGACGTCGCCGGGCTCGATCGTCCGGCCGGTCGCCGCCACCGCCGCCTCGAGGTCGGCGGCGGTCACCGGCGCCTCGGGGGGCACGAACGGCACGCCTCTCAGCGCTGCGATGTCGAGATGCACCGCGCGGGTAACGACCCCCTCGGGGGCGAACTCGGCGAGGCCGGGGCCTGCGGGGTCGTCCACGCTGCCCCCGCCATACCAGCGGCCGTCGACGGCGGTGTGGTTGAGCGCGTCGATGTGGGTGTTGTCGATGCCGTGAGGGTCGAAGCGCACGTGATCCGTGCCCGAACCGATCGCCGGATCGGTGAAGACTCCGGTCGGTTCCTGGCGGTAGAAGGTCTGCAGCTCGAACACCGGCAGGCCGTCGCGGCGGAGGTTCGCGCCGTCGGTCAGCGGCAGCGCGAGCGACACGACGGCACCGCGGCGCACCTCAGCCGCGCCCCGCCTCCGCGCACCCTCGTCGACGCGAGCGAGCGTTCCGAGGCGGTGCGTCCCCTCGGCCGCACTCGCTGCGGCGAGTCGCCGTATCCAGTCCATGTATTTCCCGGATGCCTCGGGAGCGTGCGATAACATCAGGCGACCATTTCGTTATCAAGTATCAGCCGATGACGAGACCGGCAAAAGAAAGAGACACGAGCATGAGTACCGAGGAGATCGGCCCGGCGGCCCGCGGCAACCTCAAGCAGGAGGTGGCTCAGCACGTGCGCGACCTGATCCTCTCGGGCGACCTGCGACGAGGCGAGCGGATCGATCAGGACCGCATCGCCGAGAACCTCGGCGTCTCCCGCCTCCCAGTGCGCGAGGCGCTGATCACCCTCGAGTCCGAAGGGCTGGTCGAAGGCATCGCCCGCCGCGGCATGTACGTCGCGCAACTCGAGCGCGACGACATCCGCGACCACTACGAGATGTACGGCATGCTTTCCGGCATCGCGGCGGGACGCCTCGCCCGACATGGCGACGTCGACATCCTCAACCAGCTCGAAACGGTCCAACGCGAGATGCGAGCGACCGAGGACCCCCACGAGCACGATCGGCTGAACTTCGCCTTCCACCAGCTCATTAATCGCGCCGGAGCATCCCGGCGGCTCCGTTCGGTGCTGCGGGTGCTGTCGCGGAACATGCCGAGTGCGTTCTTCGCCCAGCCCGTGGAGTGGGAGTGGAAGGAACGAGCCATCGCCGAGCACGACGAGATCATCGCGGCGCTGCGCGCAGGCGACGCGGCGTCGGCCTCCGCGGCCCTGACGAGCCACTTCGCCCACACGGGGGAGCAGGCGGTGCGCGTGCTGGAGCGGCAGGACTTCTGGTCTGACGAGCCCGACCCCTCCGCGGCGTGAGAAGGTTCGGCGCTTCCGCATGAGCATCAGGCCAGGGACTCCTCGGGCTGGGGGGCACCGAGGGCGGCCGAGCGGCACAGCACCATCACCGTGATGATGCCACACTGCACCACCTCGCCGCGCTGATTGATCAGTTCCAGGCGTCGGCGCACGATGCCGCGGTCGCCGCGGCTGACGAGCCGCGTGGACTCGATGACCAACCGCAGATGCAGGGTGTCGCCGATGAAAATCGGACGCTGGAACTTCCAGTCCTCAATCTCGAGCATGGCCGCCATCGACTCACGGAACAGCCCGAGCCTGTCGAGCAGCCCGGTCGCGATGGAGACGCCGAGCATGCCGTACGCGACGCGCTGTCCGTACATCGACTTCTTCGCCGCCTCGGCATCAAGATGGATCTGATTAAAGTCGCCGCTGACTCCGGCGAAATTGACGACGTCGGTCTCGGTGATCGTCCTGCCCGTGCTGACGAATGCGTCGCCGGGGTTGATGTCCTCAAAAAAGAGTGCGTGCATGGGTGTCTCCGCCTTGTGTGTCTTCGTCAGCTTTGGGAAAAGCTCAGGATCGCCGTGTCCCACGCCTCGGTCACGAGATCGCCCGTTTCGGCGACGCTGACCCGGATCTCCATCCGCATGTGGGTGCGGCCCCGGCGCTCCTCTTTGCCGACGACCTCGCCCCTCACCTCCAGCTCCGCGCCGACCGGGATCAACCGGTGATGCCGGGTGTGGAACCGGTAGTGGATGCGGGCGTCCGGGCCCGCGCCCTCAGGGCAGTTCTTCTTGTAGAGACGGATCTTGTCGATGTGGGTGAGAGTCGGGGGTGCGTATTGCACGCCCGTCGCCGCGTCCGAGTGGAACTCCTCCGCGAACTCGTCCATACCGTGGCAGTACTCGCGCACGATGAACGGCGTCATGACGTAGCGGACGGGCTCCAGCACGTCGCCCACTTCCAGATCACTCACGAATCTTCCGGTGCTCATGCCGCCGACCTCCGTACGCTCGCGCGACCGACCGTGCAGGTGCGGCCCTCCGACGTCTCGCACCACACCTCCAGCTCGACCATGCCGCCCTCGTCGCCGACGACCTTGGCGAAGGCGTCGATGATCTCGTCCTCGTAGACCGGGCGGATGAACTTCGTGTCGAGCTCGCCGCCGGCGAGGTAGTCCACTCCGAAGTGTCGATAGAGGAGACTGGAGAGATAGTTTGTCGAGAGCATGCCGTCGGCGATGATGCCGGGCAGCCCCTGGGCGAGGGCGAAGTCGTCGTCGGAGTGAATCGTCGGCTCGGCTACGACGAAGTTCCCGTCGCGTTCCGCCGCGGTCTCCAACGCGTCGCAGTACCAGCGCATCCGCTCGCGTGTCATACGGCGCGGTCCGAGGGACACGACATCCCCCACGCGCAACTCCGTCGTCGTGGCCTCGGTCATCTCACATGTTCCTTCCGCCGGAGACTTCCAGCACACAGCCGGTCAGGTAGGAAGAGCTCTCGCTTGCCAGGAAGAGGGCCACCTCGGCGACGTCCTCGGGCTCGCCGATACGTCCCAAGGGGACATCCGCGATACCGCGCGCGAGGGCGTCCTGGTCCATGCGCTCCGTCATGATCGTGCGGATCAGGCCCGGCGCGATCGCGTTGACGCGGACCCCGTAGCGCGCGACCTCCTTGGCCACGGACTTCGTCAGCCCCACCATCCCGGCCTTCGCGGCGGAGTAGTTGCTCTGGCCTGGGTTGCCGACCTTGCCCGAGATGGACGACATGTTGACGATCGCGCCCTCCAGCCCGGCGCCGCGCATCGCGGACACCGCCGCGCGGGTGCACAGCCACGCGCCCTGGAGGTGCACGTCGATCACGAGCCGGAAGTCGTCCAGGCTCATCTTGCGCAGCACCGCATCCCGGGTGACCCCGGCGTTGTTGACGAGGATCTGAGGCACGCCCTCCGCGGATGCGGCGATGTCGAACATCCGCGTCACGGCTAGCTCGTCAGTGACGTCGACGCCCACGGCGGTCGCCGATCCTCCGCCGTCACGGATCTCGGCGGCGCGCTCGGCCGCCGCGTCCTCCCGCAGATCGGCGATCACGACCCGGGCGCCAGCGCGTGAGAAACGCTGCACCATCGCCCACCCGAGGCCGTCGGCACCACCGGTGACCAGAGCGGTCCGCCCGTTCAACTGCATCGTGTCATCCCTGTCCGTATCGGGGTTCGCGCTTCTCCAGGAACGCCGCCCGCGCCTCCGCGGCGTCGGCGGTCTGCGACAACTCAAAGGTCTGCGTCTGCTCCCAGCGGTAGCCGTCGCGCAGCGGCACCTCCTCCAAGGCGGTGAACGCCGCCTTCGCTCGGCGGACGGCGTCGGGGCTCTTGCGGGCGATCTGCCGGGCGACCACCAGTGCCGCGTCGAGGAGGTCCCGGCGCGGCACCACCTCGTCAACGATCCCGAGGCGGTAGAGCTCGGCGGCGTCGACGCGTCGCCCGGTGAAGAACAGCAAGCGCGAGCGCGAACGCGAGAAGTGCTGCTTCAGGAACTGCACTCCGCCGAGGAGCCCGCGGTCGATCTCGGGCATCTGGATCCACGCCTCCTCGGCGGCGAGGAGGATGTCGCACATGGCCGCCAGCGCGTAGCCGGCGCCGATGGCGGGCCCGTTGATCGCGGCGATGACGGGCTTCTGACAGTCCGCGGGCGCGAAGAAAGACTCCCGGGTGACACGGTTGTGCGAGACGTACGCGTGCGGTTCGGCAACGAGGGAACCGCGTTCCTTGATGTCCGCCCCGGCACTGAAGACCTCTCCCGCCCCGGTCAGGACCACCACACGCACGGCGTCATCCGCACTGGCGCGGTCGAACGCTTCGATGAGTTCCTCCCGGGCAAGGAGGTTCTGCGCATTGACCGGCGGGCGATCCATCGTAACCACCAGTACGCCGTCGTCGTTGAGTAGCGTCTTCAATGTCGAGAATTCCACCGCGGACCCTTTCTGATATTTGATACAGTATCACGCATCCCCGACGAGACGGATCGGATTGCCATCGATCCACGCACGAATGTTGTCGCGGATGTCGTCGAACCAGCGCGCGAGATTTGCATCGGTCACGTACCCCGAGTGAGGGGTGAGCAGAACGTTCCGGCGAGCGCGCAGCGGAGAGTCGGCGGCTAGCGGCTCGCGGTCGAACACGTCCAGCGCCGCTCCCGCGATCGAGCCCGCATCCAGCGCGTCGACGAGCGCCTCCTGATCGACGAGACCCGCGCGCGCCGTGTTCACCAACCACGAGCGGGGGGGAAGCAGTCCCAGGGCTCGCGCGTCGATGATCCCCGCCGTTTCTGGGGTTAGTGCCAGATGCAGCGAGAGGATGTCCGCCGAGGCCACGACCTCGTCGAATCCGGCGCGCACCGCGCCCGTCTCCGCTGCACGCTCGGACGTGAGCGACGGCGTCCAGGCGGAAACCTCCATCCCGAAGGCCGACCCCACGCGCGCCACGGTGCTCCCCACGCGGCCGAGTCCGAGAAGCCCCAACCGACGACCGTGTAGGGCTGTCCCGACACGGGAGCGCCAGTGCCCCTCGCGCATCTCGGGCACCGCCAGGTCCGTACGCCGGGCGACGGCGAGGATGAGCGCCCACGTCAGCTCCGACGCGGCGCCGGGATGCGAGCGCGTGCCGCACACGGTCACCCCGCGTCGGCGGCACACGTCGAGATCGATCGCGGCGTTCTGCATCCCCGTGGTCACCAGGAGCCGAAGACGAGGAAGAGCGTCGATCACCACCGCGGGCAACGGCGAACGCTCGCGCATCGCGACGACGACCTCGGCGTCGCCGATCCGCTCGGCGAGCGCCTCGGCGCCGTCGATGTGCTCGGTCACGACGTCGAGGTCCACGTCCCCGAGCGCGGACCAATCGCCGGAATCGGCAGCGAACCCCTCCCAGTCGTCGAGGACGACGATGCGAACGGTCATCGAGCGGGGTACTTCGGCTGGTCGAACGTGCGCCAGTCGTGGCTGGCCAGCACGGTCGCGCCGGTGGCGCGGATCCGCTCGAAGCTACGCTCGCATTCCCGGAGGTCGACGTGGATGCCGGGCGAGACCCAGTCGTCCGGCCCCCCCGCGCCCCAGTTGTCGAGCACGCTGATTAGGTCGACCGCGATGATGTAAGGTCCCGCCTCGGTACGCACGAGCACGCCCTGCGTGCCCGGCGTGTGTCCCGGCAGGAGCAGCAGATCGAGCCCCGGGAACAGCCGGGTGTCGCCCCGCACCAGCCGCAGACGCGAGGTGACGCTCATCCACGGCGGGACGAGGCCTTCGTAACCGAACTCGTAGATCCCACGCTGCGGCCGGATAGGATCGACCGCCTCTCGGACCTCCGCGGCCTGGACGATGAAGGTCGCGTTGGGGAACAGGTCAAGGTTGGAGGAGTGGTCGTAGTGGAGGTGCGACAGCACGACCCACTCGAGCTCGTCCGCCTCGACGCCGATCGCGCCCAGCGCAGGGGCGATCTCCTGCTCGCGCGTCTGGGTGTACGGGGAGTGCAGGCCGAGGTCGCCGGACTGCGACCCGGGTCCTGTGTCAAGCAGCACGGTGCCGAGTTTGGAGCGCAGCACAAATCCGATCGAGGGCGCCGAGAACTTCTCACCGAAGCCGCGCATGTATGTGAAAGCCGACTGCTCCAGGATGGGGAACTCCCCGAAACACACCGGCTCGATGGTCCACGTCGTCTTGTCGTGTGCGTCCATCCTCAACCTTCCCGCGCCGCAACGCGCAGCGCCTCACCGAATATGGTCACCGGATCGGCCGGACCAAGCGCGTCGAAGACCTCGATCACGCGCGCGGTCCCCGCGTCGCCGAAGGAACGGGCCAGCAGCCGTCGGGCCTTGGCGCGCAGCACGTCCGTGCCCACCGGTCGCTCCGCGTCCCCGTCCGAGAGCAGAGCGTCCGCTTCGAGAGCGCGTCCGTCCCGCAGTCGCACCGTCAGGTGAAGGGGGCGACCCGCCTCGGGGTAACCAGCGTCGAGTTCGCGGTCGTGCACCGTCCGCACTCGGCCAGCGAGAGGGGCCAGGCGGGCAAGGCCCGGGTCGGCCAGAGAGTCGTCGGTGAATTCGCCGTCCAAGAACGACGCTGCGACCACGAAGGGGATGCTGAAACGCGCCGCGAGAGCGTTGCGCACACGCTGCGCGCCGAGGCTCGCCGCCGCCGCGAACGTCCGCACCTCGACTGCCTCGATGTCGTCGGCGACGAAGCCGCCCCGACCCGCGACATCGAGGGCCGCCCCGATCGCGGTGTGGGTGTGGCCGCACGCCGACCAGAGCTTGAAGTAGTTCTCGGCCAGGACAAAGGAGCGGAACCGCCCGTCGTCGATGCCCTCGCCCAGCAGCTCGGCGCGGGGCCGCGCGCCGCTGGTGGGGAGGAGATAGTCCACCAAGGTGTCGGGGACGCTCTCGCCGCCCGCAGCCGCCGTCGCGCCCGCCATCAGACCGGTGTGCGCACCGACGGAGGACCAGAGGTGGTGGGTGTCGGCGCCGCGGTTGACGGCCCGGCGGTCGAAGCGGCCGGCCACGCCGGCGGCGATGTCGATGGCGTGGGTGAGGACGTCGGGGTCGGGCCCGGCGTACAAGAGTGCGGCGGAGACGGCGGCGCCGACGCTCCCCCAGTTGCCATGCGGGTGGATGTCTGCCTTCGTCCCCCCCATCGCGATCGCGATCCGGGCGGCGGTCTCGTACCCGGCCACGAGGGCCGTGAGGACCTCAGCCCAACTACTACCGCGCTGCTCGCCCACCGCCAGGACGACGGGGACGACATGGATTCCGGGATGGCCCTTCGTGCGCCGGACGCCCTCGTCGAGCTGAAGCACGGTCGGGAGGGTGGCGTTGTAGGCGACGGCATCTCCCACCGAGACGGTCTCGGCGCGCCCGAGAAGGGTCGACCGTCCGCCTCCGGCGGGCTCGAGCAGATCCGCGAGACGCCGGTGCATCCCGTTGCCGCGCCCTCCGACAGCTCCGGCCACGGTGTCGAGGAGGATCGCGGCGGCACGCACGCGCACGTGCTCGAGGAGCCCGTCCCCGCTCAGCGCCGCGGCCGCCTCGGCAAGGGTTCGCGATTCCCCGGTCATCGAGTACCGATCGCCAGGAATTGCTCCTTGATCCCCGGGTCGGCGGCGAACTGCTCAGCCGTTCCGCTGTAGACCAGCCGGCCCGTCTCCAGCACCAGCACCTGCTGGGCCACGCTTTGCACGAAGGTGAGGTTCTGCTCGGCCAGCACGATCGACATCCCGAATCGACCGGGCAGGTCGGCGACCGCCCGCTCCAGTTCATCCACGATCACCGGAGCGAGCCCCTCTGTGGGCTCGTCCAGCAGCAGCAGCCGCGGTCGAGCCACGATCGCGCGCGCGATCGCTACCGCCTGCTGCTCTCCGCCCGACAGCGCCGAGCCGCGTCGGTCGATCAGACGCCCCATGATCGGGAGGATCTCGACGACCTCGTCGAGCGCGACCGGCTCCCGCCCCTTCGACCGTCCCGCCTTCTGCGCGAGGGTGAGGTTCTCACGCACCGTCAGAGTCGGGAAGATGCGCCGGTCATCGGGCACCCACCCGACACCCCGCCGCGCGATGGCGTCGGCGCCGCCCTTCGCGGGTTCGCCCAAGACCTCGATGTCGCCCGTGCGCCGCACCATCAGGTTCATGACGCTGCGCAGCGTCGTGGTCTTCCCGGCGCCGTTGCGCCCGAGCAGTGCGACCGTCTCGCCCCCACGCAGCTCCAGATCGATGCCGAAGAGGGCCTTGGCGGGCCCGTACCAGGCCTCGACGCCCGTCATGCGCAACGCTGTGGCGGTCATGCGTTCTCTCCCAGGTACAGCTCGCGTGCCTCTTTGCTCGTTCGTACCGCCTCGGGGTCGCCGTCGAGTACCTTCCGCCCCTCAGCCATGAGCATGACGCGGGTTGCCACGGCCAGGAGCACGTGCATATCGTGTCCGGTCATCACGATCGCGAGCTCGGGCCGATCCCGCTTGATCTCCTCCAACAGGGCGACGGTGACGTCGCAGTCCTCGTTCGACATGCCCGCGGTGGGCTCGTCCAGAAGCAGCATCACGGGGTCTTGGGCGACCGCCATGGCGAGCTCGAGGCGCTTCCGGTCGCCCTGCGGCAGGTCGGCGGCGAGCCGGTCGCGCACGTGGTCGAGGTGTAACCGCTCGATCGAGGCGTCCAGACGCTCGCGGTGATGGCGCACCGTCGAGTCGAAGGAGTCCCACATTCTCCGGTACCAACTATCCTTCGCGGCGAACGCGAGGGCGACGTTCTCCTCCACGGTGCGGCTCCCGAAAAGGCGCGCCACCTGGAAGGTGCGACTCATCCCGGCGCCGGCCAGCCGATTCGCGCGCCAGGAGGTGACATCGGCGCCCTGGAAGCGGATGCTGCCCGTCGACGCGCGGTGCTCCCCGGCGACGACTCCGAACAGGGTTGACTTGCCGGCGCCATTGGGGCCGATCACCGCGAGGGTCTCGCCGGCGACGACCGAGAACGACACGTCGGTGACGGCGGGGACCCCGTCATAGGACTTGCCGACGGCGGACACTTCCAGCAACGCGCTCACGAACGGCCCTCCTTCGCCTTCGCGTCCCGCCGATCGGCGAACCAGTGAACCCATCCGCGGATCTGTGCTGGGAGGCCGGCGACACCGCCGCGGAAGAACATCACGACAGCGAGCAGAATCAGTCCCACGAACAGGGCGGAGTAGCTAATCCCGCGGAACAGCTGGCTCTCCAGCACGAGCAGGATGGCGGCCCCGATGAGCGGCCCCCAGAAGCGTCCGCTGCCCCCGATGAGGCACATGATGAGGACCTGTCCCGATGTCATCCAGTACAGGTTCTCGCTCGTCACGATCCCCTGCTGCTGGGCCAGCAGTCCCCCCGCGATCGCCGAGAAGAACCCCGCGAGGACGAAGACCTTCACCCGCGTGCTCTTCAGCGGGATGCCGAGCGAATCGGCGCGGAGCGGGTCGTCGTGCACGGCGAGAACGCTCCGGCCGAAGGAGGAACGGTAAACGACCTTCAGCAGCAGCACGCACAGCGTCACGATGACGATGGCGTAAATCCAGAAGTCCTCAGGCCTTGCCAGTCGCAGCCCGAGGAGTTGCCCGGAGGGGACACCGGGAATGCCGTCGTCGCCCCCGAGGAAGGAAAACGAGAACAGCAGCTGGTAGAGGATCTGCCCAAAGACAAGCGTCAGCATGGTGAGTGCGATGCCATTGACGCGGATCGTAATGGCCGAGAACAACAACGCCAGGACGGCGCCGACGAGACCGGCCAGAAGAATGAGCAGCGGCGGGGCTATCTCGAACTCGCGCATCAGGGCGACAAAGTACGCTCCCGCCCCGAAGTAGGCGGCAGCGCCGAACGTGACGATCCCGAGCCACCCGACAAGCATGTTCGTCGCCATCGCGAAAAGGCCGTAGATCGCGACTGTCGCGGCAAGAAACTGGATGTTCCCTTGCGCGAACGAGACTGCGACGCCGACGACGACGGCCACGACGATGACGTCAAACCGCGCCAGGACGCGCCCCGCGCCCCCACCGAACGAGCTCCTGCGATCGGTCTTGATCAGTGAGGTGGGGTTGGTGATGACCATGTCATGCCCCCTGCAGCTTCGTGCGGCCGAACAGACCCTGCGGGCGCAGGAGCAGCACGACGGCGATGGCGATGTACATGCCGTACGCCTCCCACCCGGGGGCATAAGTGATGAGGAAGCTCGTGATCAGGCCGAGGCCGATCGATGCCGCCAGCGCCCCCCAGATCGAGCCAAGACCTCCGACGATCACAACGACGAACGATTGGATGATGTAGACCGCGTCGAGACCGGGCGCCACCGTGAGCTGCGGCGCTGCGAGCGCGCCCGCGAGTCCGGCCAGCGCCGTCCCCATTGCGAAGACCCCCGCACCCACCCACCGGGTGCGTACGCCCAGGGCACTGGCGGTGATCCGGTCGTGTGCGACGGCGCGGATGCGGATGCCGAGCATCGTCTTATCGAGCATGAACCACAGCGCCACGGCGACGGTCAGTCCCACCACGATGAGGAACACCGCGTAGGAGGGGAGGATAACCCCGCCCACGCGTAGCGGAGCCGTAAGCTCCTGCGGCGGACGAGTCTGATAGATGCCCGGCCCGAAGGTGATGATGATCAGTCCGTCGAGGATCAGCATGAGGGCGTAGGAGGCCAGCAGGTTGATGACATGCCCCTGCGCGTAGAGTCGGGAGAAGATCGCCCTCTCGCTGATGAAGCCGAGCGCCCCCACGATGACGGCGCCGACGAGGGCGGCCAGCAGGAAGCCGCCGATTCCGACGGTCTGACCTGCGAGCGATGTGGCCACGACATAGGCACCGACCGCGAACAGAGCGCCGTGTGCGAAGTTGAGCACCCCCATCACGCCGTAGATGAGGCTGAGGCCGCTCGCCACGAGGAAGAGCGGCACGCCGAGGGCGAGACCGTTCACGATGGCGGTGAGGAACTGGGTCACGTCGCGTTCTTTCGTTGACGGTGGCTTCGAGCGCGGGATCTCGCCCGCGTGGACGGGCTTCCCCGGGCGCACGCCCGGGGAGCCCGGGAGACCTACTTTTCGGTCTCCGCGTAGGGCACGACGTAGGACTCCAGGACCTCGACGCCGGTCTCTTCCGCGGGGTTGCCGACGGTGTGGGTGACCACGATGTTCGCCGAGCCCTGGTGGGTCGTGGGATCGATCGTGAACTCGCCTTGTGGGGTCATGAAGCTCACGCCCTTGAGCGCCTCGAAGACGGCGTCGACGTCGTCGCTGCCGGCCTCCTCGATCGCGGCGGCGTACGCCTTCACGGCGAGGTAGCCCTGGTAGCCCCACGTGTCCGGGACGCTCTCCGCGAGCTCGGTGTACGCCGTGACGAACGCCTCGTTCTCGGGGGTGTCGTAGGCGGCGTAGTTGTAGTCGTAGCCGTTGTAAACCTCCGGCGCGCTGCCGTTGAGGGACGTGGCGATGGGCCAGTAGCTTCCAGAATTGACCACGACGTCGTAGTTGTCGAACAGCCCGTACTGGGCGGCCTGGTTGATGAACGAAGACGTGCCCGAACCGTAGGTACCGAGGTAGAGGCCACGGTTCTCCGCGCCCTCGGACACACCCGCGAGGGCCGAGATCTGGGAGGTGTAGTTCTGCTCGTCGAGCGGCACGAAGTACTGCACATCGGCGCTCAGGTCCACGCCGAGCTGGTCGAGCTCTCCCGAGAACTGCTCCCACTGCAGGTGGCCGGAGACGTAATCGAAGGCGAAGACGTCGTAGGTGGTCACCTCGGGCGCTGCTTCGTTCATGGTGCGCGCGAGCGCGACCATGTCCTGAGCGCTGGTGGCACCCACGCGGAAGAAGCGCTCGAAGGGCGCCTCGCCGCCGTCCTTGCCGGTGAGGTCGTCGTTGGTGCAGGTGGTGGTGATGAAGACTGAGCCGAGCTCGTCCACGAGCGGCGCCAGGGCGAGGCAGTTCGCGCTGGACAGCTCGCCGAAGACCAGGTCGAGTCCCTCCGAGGAGAAGTCGCGGATGGCCTGCACGGACGCCTGGGCACCGTCGGCTGTGTCGGCCTTCTCGATCGCGAGCTCCCGACCGTTCAACACTCCCCCGGCGTCGTTGATCTCGTCGAGTGCGACTTGCGCCCCGTAGCCAATCTGGGCGCCAACGTCGGCGAACGAGCCCGACAGCGGTGCGACCATGCCGAGAGTGATCGGCTCGCCGCCCCCACCTTCTCCGCCATCACCGCCGGTGCCGCCTCCGCCACCTGCGCATCCGGTCAGCGCCAGCAGGACCACTGCGGACCCTACGTAAGCCCACTTCTTTGTAAGCACGAGACTTCCTTTCCTCGTCGAAACGGTCACGTCAGGCGCGACCTCGCGAGCGTATCACGCCTGCGTATCAAATATCACAAATCAAATTCCATCGACCACACCGTCCAACTTCAACGCCGCGATCTCTCCCTCGTCGTAGCCGAGCTCAGCGAGGATCGCTGAACTGTCGGCGCCGAGCTCGGGCACGCCGCGACGCGCGGCCAGCGGAGCGGCAGACAGCGAGAACGGACTCGACACCACACGCCCCGTGCGGCCACCCTCGTGACCGACCGGCACCTCGATGAAGGTCCCGAGCGCCGCCAGTTGCTCGTCCTCCGCCACCGTCGGGAGATCGTTGATGGGACCGGACGAGACGGACGCCTCACCCAGCCGCCGCGCGATGTCGTCGGTCGTGAAGCGTAGCGTCGCCTCCGACACCGCCGCCACGAGGGCTTCGGTGTTCTCGTAGCGGCGGGCGAGCGAACAGAAGCGCGGGTCCTCGGCCACAGCGGGGATCCCGAGAACCGCGCAGCAGCGGCGCCACATCGCCTCGTTGGCGTTGGAGATGACGATCCAGCCGTCCGAGGTCGGGAACGCTTGATTGGGGATGCCCAGCCGGTTGGCCGTCCCCAACCGCTCGGGCACGACGCCCTTCTGCCAGTAATCCGCGAAGAAGTAGCTGAGCATGTTCACCAGGCCCTCGAGCATCGAGGTGCGCACCTCCTGGCCCTCCCCCGTGCGCTCGCGCTGGAACAGGGCGGCGACGATACCGAGGGCCGCATTCGTCCCCGCGGTCAGATCTGCGACGGCGGTGCCCACGCGCACGGGGCCGCCGCCCACCTCCCCAGTGAAGCTGAGCAGTCCGCTGTAGGCCTGGATGACAAGGTCGTTCGCCGCACGCGCCGCCAGCGGCCCCTCCGATCCGAACCCCGAGATCGAGCAGTACACGAGCCGAGGGTTGATCGCTCGGGCCGCCTCGTAGTCGAGGTCCCACTTCTGCATCTGCCCGGTCTTGAAGTTCTGCACGAGCACGTCGCTGTCAGCCACGAGCCTGCGCAGCACCCCGCGCCCCTCCTCGGAGGCGAGATCGAGTGCGAGACTGCGCTTGTTGCGATTGAGTGCGACGAAGGATGCCCCGAAACCATCGTCGTCGACGCCCTGCCCGTATCGCCGTGCAGGGTCGCCCCCCTCGACACGCTCAACCTTGATCACGTCGGCGCCGAGGTCGCCGAGGATCTGGGTCGCCTGGGGGCCCGAGAAAATGTGCGTTAGGTCGAGGACCCTGATGCCCGTGAGGACACCGCCCTCCGTGCCGAGGTCAGATCTCATGCAACTCCTTTGTGTATCAAATATCATAATGCACGAGAACACCTCGACAGACCGGGAGGTCATAGATGCCCATTCCCTCCACGATGCGAGCCGCCGTGCTCCTCGACGAGAGTCCGCGACTGACCGTCATGGACATTGACACGCCCTCGCCGCGGAAAGGTGAGGTCCTTCTGCGGGTGATCGCCTGCGGTGTGTGTCACACCGACCTGCATGTCCTCAAGGGGGAGGTCGCCTTCCCCCGCCCCGCCGTGGTCGGCCACGAGGTGAGCGGGGAGATCGTCGCACTTGGCGAAGGGCTCGAGGATGGGGATCTTCGCGTGGGCGACGTCGTAGTCAGCGGCTTCATCATGCCGTGCACCGAATGCGCGGCATGCCGTCGAGGCCGCGACGACCTCTGCGCCAACTTCTTTGCGATGAATCGCTTGAACGGCACGCTCTACGACGGCGAGAGCCGCCTGCGCATGCCGGACGGCTCGTTCCTGGCGATGTACTCAATGGGCGGGCTCGCGGAGTATTCCGTTGTTCCGGCCGCGGCGGTGACGAAGATCGCTCCCGGCCTGAACGTCGAGAACGCCGCCATCCTTGGGTGCGCCGGGCTCACTGCCTTCGGCGCAACGCACCGTCAGGCCAATATTACGGCAGAGTCTAAAGTGGCAATCATCGGAGTGGGAGGCATCGGGTCCACACTCATCCCGCTGGCTCGCGCAGCCGGCGCAGAGCGTGTCGTCGCAGTCGACATCGCGCAAGAGAAGCTTGACAGCGCGCTCGCTCTCGGAGCCACCGATGCTGTGGACGGATCGGCCGGCGACGCCGTCGCCGCCGTGCGCGCGCTCCTGGACGATGGCGCGGATGTCGTGTTCGAGGCGCTGGGCAATTCTCGCACCTTCACCCAAGGGATCGGCATGTTGGCCGACGGCGGTCGCATGGTAGCCATTGGCATCGCGCCAGCCGGGGCTGCCGCATCAATCGAGATCACACCTCTAGTGCGGCGCGGATACGAGATCGTCGGGTCGTTCGGCGCCCGCACTCGTACGGATCTACCTGAGATCGTGCGCTTCGCGAGCGAGAAAGTCCTAGATGTCGACACATTGATCACTGCTCGGTACTCGATCGAAGAAGCCGATCGCGCCTATGAGGATCTCGCGTCCGGGCAGATTACCAGCCGCGCCATCATCGGGATGAGCCATTGAGTCAGACGCAAGGCGGAGACCGTCTGACACCCGCGGACCGCATGGAAATCCTCGATCTGTACGCCTACTACTGCCACTGCATCGACAGCGGCGACGGCAACAAGTGGGCGGAGTGCTTCACGCCGGACGGCTCCCTTGCCCTGCCGCATCGCAATCAGGTGCACCGGGGCGCCGGCGCACTGCGGGTCGTGGGAGATGCGTTTCCGGATCGCACCGGCGGCATGGGACGTCACATCACCGTGAACCTCACCCTGAGCGAGGACGCAGAAGGGGCACGAGGACGCGCGTACCTCATCCTGCTGCAAGGTGGGTGGGGCCCGTCTCCCCCAATCGTCGAGATGACCGGTCGCTACGAGGACCGACTCGTCCGATGGAGCGGCAGGTGGCTGTTCGCCTCCAGAGTCTTGACGGCAGATGCCAGAATGAGCGGTGGGAATGACAAGTCGTAACCGCGTCGGCTTCCGGTCCGGCCGAGAACATAGACATATGCCGCGACCGGATCGGGCCCCCAAATCGGACGATCACTTCACCGGCCTTCGAATGGCCACGCACCATCGGCGCCTGACGGCGCGGGCCATCTTGATGCGAGATGCGACTGCGGTGTCGGCGGCGGTTTAATCCTGTTACTTTCGGCACTGTGCAGGGAGAGCACTGTCGCCAACAATCGATAGAGATGACAATCGCCGACGAGTACCGGTCACTCGGAACTACTCATCGGTCACCGACACCAGCTATTCGTCCTTTGGAGCCGACAGAAATCTCTACTCCGACGCACCGCGCGTGCCGGAGAGATTCCGACTCCTGTCAAGAGGCCGAGGGACAACGTCCCTCCGCCTCCCGGGACGCAAAGGGGACGCACTTGACCACTCTGCGACACGCAGGACCTCGCGGTGGGGCAGATCGCTTCAATACGCGCGTAGAGGAACTGCCCAGGTCACGCCGCAACGACACGTAAACCTCACTCAACGTACGCGAACGTAACTGAACACCCGCAAAAATGCGGAGACGGAGGGATTTGAACCCGGGCTCCGCGCGGTTGCTCGCGGGCGTTCAGAGGCGATTCTGTTGATACGACTGGGTTCGCGGCGGTGTACGTGGAGGTTCGCAGGCGCTCGCGGGCGTTCAGGTTTACGCGATTCTTACGCAGCCGAATGGTGCCCATCCGAGAGGATCACCTTGCGTTCTCCGAACGTCGCGGTGATCTCCACGGTACCGCCGAGCGCTTCGACATAGGCCCGGAGAGTGGCGAGTCCCGACCGGTCGAGGTCGCCGGACTCGAGCGCCGAGATGGTGGGTTGGGTGAGCGCCATCCGCTCGGCGAGTTCCTTCTGCGTGACGCCCTGCTCCTCACGCACCTCACGCAGACGGTAGGCCCGCTCCTCCGCTTCGAACCGCTCGCGGTGGCGCGCGACGGAAGTCTCGTTCGGCGCACGCTTGGCGCGCACCTCACTCCAGTTCGTCGTCTTGCTCATCTCAGCCCTCCTCGCCGTCGAGCCATTCATCGAATCGGTCATCCGCGATCGGGATGCTCTCGTCGTACCACTTCTTCCACTGCCCGGACTTGTCTCCCGCGATCAGCAGAATCGCCCGCCGCTTCGTGTCGAACGCGAACAGCACCCGGATCTCGGTCGCGCTGGCGGAGCCCGGCCGCAGCTCTTTCATGTTGTGGTGACGCGACCCCTTGATCCGGTCGACCAGCGGCCGGCCGAGCACCGCACCCTTGTCAGCCAGGTGATCGATCGCCGCGGCGATCACGTCGTAGGAGTCGTCGTCCAGTCCGAGGAGCCACGACTCCACATCACTCCAGAGCCGCACATCCCAGGTCATCACCGCCAGGATAGATCAGGCTCTATATCGACTCAAGCCGATAGCGGTGCGGATCTCGACTGATTGACGCTCGGTCGCCGCGGCAGCCGCAAGCACCCAACGCTCGCTCTATCACCCGCTGAGCACGCTGTCAGCGATTTCGCGCAGGTGCGCGCCTTTCAGACCGGCGAGGGCGATGACGGTGCCGGCGACCGCGAGCAGTGTACCCTCGAGGATCGCCATGCCGGCGTAGCGACGGTGCAGATTCCCCAGCTGATCGAAGGCGCCTTGCTTGCGTGCCGCACTGAGGATGTCTCGCGCGGCTCGCATCGCCTCTGCTCCCGACTCCGGCGGCTTAGCGGACGACAGGGCCTGCGCGAACGTGGCGTCGTGTCGCTGCTGGTCGAGGACACCGAGACCCGCGCCGATGACCTGCGCCACGGAGGGGAGGTTGTCCACCGGGTCAGGTTCGATGCCATCGATGATTGTGCGCGCCAGATCAGTGTTGCCCTCGGCGAGCGCTTCCGTGACGAGGCGGTGCACGGTGAGCGCCATCGCCCGCCATTCTCCGGTAGGCGTGAACAACTCGAGGTTGCGGCGCTTGGTCGCGCGAGCGAGAGCGGTGTTCAGCGTGTCGAGGTCGGCATCCGTCTCGAGGTTGTCGAGGTCGATGCCATCTTCCGCGAGTAGCGGTGCGAGCTCCCTCATCATCTCTGCGGCCATCCCGGGCGTATGGACGATCCCGAGGCGCGCCATCTCGGCTATTGCCTCGGGATCGCCGAACGGGTCGGCATCATCAAGGGGCTGGTCATCCGGCTCCAGCTCATCGCTTAGGAACGCCAGGGCGAGCGCAATGCCGTGCGCGAACGGGCCGCGGAGCAGATCAGAAACGTGGAGGGTGTCCTTCGCGCGCCGTTCGACGACGCCGGCGTCAGTGAGATACTCGAGACTTCGCTGAGCACGGGGCAGCAGCATTTCCTCAATCGCGTCGGGTGCGATGTCCACTGCACCCGGCTCAAGCGTCTCGATCGCTCGGAGCACGGTCATCCGCGCCAGCGCGCTGGTTCAGGCATCCGGCTCACCCGTTTGCGCGAAAGTGAGCAGTTGTGCGGTGATGACGCTCACGAGCGCGCCCGCATCTTCGAGCGGTGGTAGCTCTTCGGCGAGCCGAGCGGATGCCGCGGACCCCAGGCGCACGCGGGTGCGTGTCACTTCGATGATGTCTGCCGCCGGCAGAGCCTCCCGCCATGCCGACAGCGTCGGCAGGTCCCATATCGACTGCGCATACGACTCTCCGGCGACCACGATCGCGCCGTCACGATACTCGCCCTCGATCGGAAGCTTCGCGACTCCACGAGCAGTGATGCCGGTGGCGGAGACCTCGAGATCAGCCCGGCACCTCACCGTCGACGCTCGCGGGGACGCGGTGCGCGACCTCGCCCGGGTTGACTGAGATCGCGTGAACCGCCACTTGTGGCCGGGCCGTGCCGCGGGCTGGGCGGTTCGGGTCGACGCTGCGTTCGAGTCGCTCATTCCTGTTCGCTGGGTTCAGTCGCTTGATTTGGGTTCACGCGGGGCGTTCCCGAACGCGCTGGGATATTCGGATCCGTGAAATACGGGGTCTCGGCGCCGTGCTGCCCCTCGCTATCGAGAGGCGTCCACGTCTCGTAGGTGATCTCCTCCAGCGGCATCGGCTTCGCCGCTGCCACAATCGTTCGATCTGGGCGCGGCCCTCCGAGTAAGAAGTCGAGGACAGGCCCATCAACCTCCTCCGTGAAGTACGGGAAGACACCGTGAACACTCTCGTTGTCAACCGCGATCAGGCTGGTGTTCGGCAGGTTCAGTCCGGCGGAGTGGCCTTGCTCGAAAGGGGTCATCGAGTCAAGCTCACTTTGAACCACGAGCGTCTCGGGGAAGGAGTCGTTGAGCGGAGGCATCTCGGACTCCGTGGGCCAGAATGCGCACGGCTGGGGAGCGTCCAGGAGCCCCAGTTGCGCACTCAACGGAGCGATCTCTGAAGTTCGGTCGTTGAAGTCTTCCCAGTATTCGTCACCCTGTTCCCATTCTCCATCCGTGCACTTTGTGAAGTCGATAAGGAAATCATGGGTCGCGCGGATCATTCCATCGGGTTCGACGGCCGGTGGCGCGGAGAGCGCCGCGAGCAGCGAGTGAGCAGCCGCCCGCTGTTCATCGGTGAGTGTCGTCATTTTGTCGATGATGCCGCTCGCCAGTTGTACGGAGTCCAGTTCACCGTCAGCTTCCTCACCTGCCTCGATGATTCGCCCTACAAGTTCGCCTGCGTACGGATAGGCGACTGGGTTCGAGAAGGCCAAGTTGACGTTCGTCGACGTCCACGCCCAGTTCGCAGCCGTCGCCATCTTCGCCTCGGACGTCGTGTCGAAGTATCGGTCCCATATCGCCTTCGGATCAGCACCCAATCCATAGGTCGCGTCGTTCCGCGCGATCCAGTTCATCATGTGCAGCCGGAACTGACGGTCTCGGCCCTCGTGAGCTGCGTCGTAGTTGGCTTGTATGGAGTCCGCCGTCGAGTCGGAGGCGGAGTCGAACAGCATTCGGTCGATGTGGTCGGAGAAGAGGGCACCGAACCATGTGCCGAGCCACGTCCCATAGGAGTAGCCGACATAGGTGACGGTCTCGAGGCCAAGCAGGTGGCGGATGAAGTCCATATCGTAGGCGGCCTGCTCAGTGGTCATCGTGCGGACGTCAGGGTCTTCTGCGCACGACTCGGCTATCGCTTTGCTCGATGCCGCCAGTCCGTCGGCCGGATCGTATTCGTAGTTGCACTCCGCGTGGCTGGACTGCCCAAGGCCACGCTGATCGAAACTCACGTAATTGGTCGTCGGGCGCAACTCGGGCGTGTAGCTCTGGACGGTCGCACTGTATGACAGCCCCGGCGTAACGGGCCCACCCGGGTGGGTGAGGATCGTCGTGTGATACTCAGGGTCAGAACGGTCGATGTTCTCGGCGAAAGAGATTCGAACATCCCAGGTCTGACCGGGATCGGGGTTATGCCAGTCGCGTGGGACCTTGATCGTGGCGCACTCCACGTTGGACACGTCGGCGCCGGGAACCGGCGGAGCCTCAAACTCGCACTCCTCCCAGGCCAGTTCCTGCTCAGCGAGCGCACCCGCCAGTTGGGCGACATCGGGAGTCGGGGAGTCGGTGTCGGACGGGGCCCAGGAACAGCCGGCGACTGTCGTCGTAACGAGCGCCCCGACGACGGCGATCGATGCGGCGACGAGTACACGCCGCCTTCGTGCTGGGCGAATGCGCTGCGTACTGATGATGCCGGCTTTCTTGTTCACTGGACCTCCTGAACCTGAGCCGATGTGGCCTTCTCGTCAGAGCAGATGACGGCTGTTCGGCGTGGAAACGGCCGTCGAAGTGATCCAAGAGCGTGTTCTTGGGACACTGTCAACCACGCTTAGGGGGCTAGGACGACGAGCGCGGTTGAGCCGATCGAAATCGTTGACGTGGCCGGATCGAAATCGCCCGGCCGGCCCGCTTGACCCAGTGGTTGGGACAGGGAGTTACCTGCATTCATTGCCCTTGGATTTCGTCAAGGTGCTGCGTCGCGATTGCGACAGAGCGAGGAGGTCAACCCATGCTTCGCAGAATGGGCGCGGTCGTCGGCCTTGCCGGAAGTGCGGGTGGACTCATCGGTTCGCTTTGGTACTTGGTGATTCCGACGCCTGACGCGAATATCGGAGCGGGCGCGCTTGTCGTGCTGGGACTGATCATGGGCGTAGTCGGGGCCGCTATCACCTGCACTCACTTTGCGCTCGGTTGGGTGACCTCGACGGCGCAGACCGACGTGGCTGGGAAGCTGCGTCGGCGTGTGCGATAGCAGCGTCGAACCGATCGCTTTTGCATACCCTGGCGGACTTTGAGCACTTCGCCCTCGCAAGTGAGGACCGGTGGATCGCGATCAGCCGCGACTTGCCGAACTTCGATTCCCGAATCCGGAGCACGCCAGCATCCTCGTCGACGTCGTCCAGGTTTAGGGTGGTCGCTTCGCCGACCCGCATGCCAAGACCACTCTGTAAGTGAGGGACGACGCGGACGCAAGTGCGAAACGATGGCGCCCTTGACCCTGTGGTGGGCACAGGGGTTCGCATGAATCGCACGAGCTCAAGATTCAAGAAACGGACCTGAGTATGGCATCCACGATTCAACGAATCGAGAATGGCGCGATCGCACTGGCGATTCTGCTCGCGATGATCGCGTTCGGACAGCCCTGGTGGCTCCTTCTCGCGGCGTTTCTCGTGTTCGACCTCTCCGCCCTCGGCTATCTCCGCAACGCGCGTGTGGGCGCTTTCACGTACAACGCCGTCCACAACTTCGCCGGGCCGGCGGTCCTCGTCACCGTGTACCTGGGCGTGTTGTTCGGCGGTACTCAGCTGACGTGGCTCGTGATCATCGCCGCGTGCTGGGCATTCCATGTCGCCGTAGATCGCGCACTCGGATACGGGCTGAAGCTCGAGGCCTTCCGGCACACGCACCTCGGCTGGATCGGGCACCGAGGAATCGACCGCGGGCGGCACTCGGCCGCCATGGCGTCGCCGGACTCCCCGGCGCACGAGGCACTGAACCAAAGGAACAACCGATGAAGAAGATCTCACTGGGCGGGCTCGAGGTGTCACGCATCGGCTTCGGCGCGATGGGCATGTCCGACTACTACACCGGCGCCGGACGCAACGATTCCGACAGCATCCGCACGATCCATCGCGCCCTCGATCTCGGCGTGACGCACATCGACACCGCAGAGGCATACGGCCCCTTCATCAACGAGGAGCTCGTCGGGCGCGCCGTTAGGGGCCGGCGCGACGAGGTGGTGATCGCCACGAAGTTCGGGCTTGTCTCTCACACCGGGCGCGAAGGCCTCGACAGCAGCCCCGAGAACATCCGCAGCGCAGTCGAGGGGTCACTCAACCGGCTGGGAACGGACCACATCGATCTGTACTACCAGCACCGAGTCGACCCAGAGATTCCCGTCGAGGACGCGATCGGCACTCTCGCAGAGCTCGTGGACGAGGGCAAGGTCCGGTTCATCGGGCTGTCCGAAGCGAGCCCCGCGACGATCCGCCGTGCACACGCGATCCACCCCATATCCGCACTCCAGTCGGAGTACTCGCTCTGGACGCGCGATCCACAAGAAGAGGTGCTCCCCCTCCTCCGCGAGCTCGGCATTGGCCTCGTGCCGTACGCCCCTCTCGGGCGAGGCTTCCTGACTGGCGCGTTCCGATCGCTGGACAGTCTCGACGGCGACGACTGGAGGCGCAACAACCCGCGCTTCATCGGCGAGAACCTCCAACGGAACCTGCGCATCGTCGACGAGGTGGAGGCCGTCGCGGCCGAGACAGGCGCGACCTCCGCGCAGGTCGCGCTGGCGTGGCTGCTTTCGCACGACCATGCGATCTCCCCCATCCCCGGCACCACCCGCATCGAGCGCGTACAGGAGAACGCCGGCGCAGACCGTCTCGTCCTGTCAGACGACCAGGTGGGTCGTCTGACCGATCTGCCGGCTGCGTCAGGAGACCGCTACGACCCCGCCAACATGACGACCCTCAACGGCTGACCGCCGTGCTGTCGCAAACACGAAAGAGAGAAGGAACCGAAATGGCTCACATCACCGTCGGCACGGAGAACAGCTCGTCGATCGACATCTACTACGAGGATCAGGGCGCGGGGCGACCGATCGTTCTGATCCACGGCTATCCGCTCAACGGCCACAGCTGGGAGCGGCAGACTCGCGAACTGCTCGCCGCAGGGTATCGCGTCATCACCTACGACCGTCGCGGGTTCGGCCAGTCGTCGAAAGTAGGGAGCGGCTACGACTACGACACTTTCGCCGCAGACCTCAACACGATCCTCGAACAGCTCGACCTGCGCGACGTCGTCCTCGTCGGATTCTCGATGGGCACGGGAGAACTCGCTCGCTATGTCGCCCGCTACGGGCATGACCGCGTGGCGAAGCTCGCATTCCTCGCCTCGCTCCAACCCTTCCTCGTGGCCCGCAACGACAATCCCGGAGGCGTGCCACAGGAGGTGTTCGACGGAATCGTGACTCAAGCGCGAGGAGACCGCTACGCGTGGTACACCCAGTTCTTCTCGAACTTCTACAACCTCGAGACAACTCTCGGCACGCTGATCAGCCGGGAAGCGGTCGAGGCGAGTTGGCACGTCGCGATTTCGTCGGCCCCGGTCGCTGCGTATGCTGTCGTGCCGTCGTGGATTGAGGACTTCCGCGACGACGTCGCGGCCGTGCGGTCAAGTGGAAAGCCGGCGCTCATCCTCCACGGCACGGCGGACAACATCCTCCCGATCGACGCCACCGCGCGCCGGTTCCGCACACTGCTGCCCGACGCGGAGTATGTCGAGATCGAGGATGCGCCGCACGGCCTTCTATGGACTCATGCGGATGAGGTCAACAGCGCTCTGCTGCGCTTCGTCGGCTGAGGACGGGAACGACGTCGGCAGCAGAGTCGGCGAAGAGAGGAGATGCTCACGGTGGCATCTCCCCTCTTCTTGTCTCCCGGCTCCGCGGAGAGGTCTGGTCGTGGTCACCTCTCCGCGTGGGACGGGTCAGACGTCGCGGCGCTTCACGGCGACGAGAGCGGCGGCAAGCGCCACCACCACCCAGATCGCGAGACCGATTGCACCGTGCCAGGGTTCGAGTACCCACAGCCCCTCCGGTCGCACGACCTCCACGCCTGGCGCGGCGAAGTCGGGGTAGCCGGGGTGCATGGTGAGGGCGGCGCCCAGATTGAGGGGCAAGACCACGGCGGCATTCTGCAGCCAGATCGGCTGCTCGAGGCCCCCTACCAAGCCGAGCGCGGCTGGAAGAATGACCACGAGGCCGAATGCCGCGGTCAGGCCGCCAGCGACGTTGCGGACAACCGCTCCGATTCCCATCGAGATCAGTCCGACCGCGGTCAGGTAGCCGACGGTGCCGATCATGACGCGCCAGAGGTGCGGGTCGCCTGCCTGGACATGAACGTCGTTCTCCGCGAGCAGGGGGAGCGTGATCGGCAGGGCGATGACCGTCGCGAGCATGCCGGCAAGCGAGGTGACGGCGGCGAAGACAAGGAACTTGGCGATGACCGCCGGCACACGTCGTGGAACGGCTGTGAAGGTGGACCGGATCATTCCGGTGCTGTACTCGCCGGCGATCACAAGCACGCCCAACGCACTGACGACGAGGACATTGATGTTTCTGCTGATCGACAAGGCATACGCGCCGGTTGCCTGCATCCCCGCCTGGCTCACCTCCACTTCCGCCCAGGAGAAGTCGGTCGAGGCGGACACCTGCGCGGCGATCCCGATCGTGATCGCGGCCATTACCACATAGGCCCACACCGTCGACGGGATGCTGAGCAGTTTCAACACCTCGGAGCGGATGATGCCGCCGAAACTGAGCCCGTAGCGCGGGGCAACAGCGCCGGCGATGGTCGTGGTGCTCATCGGGTCTTCTCCGATCCTGTTGACGCGGCCGCGTATTCGACCTCTTCGCGCGTAAGGTTCATGTAGGCGTCTTCGAGTGAGGACGAGGCCGGAGCGAGTTCGTAGACCGTGATACCCGCGCCCGCGGAGATCTGAGAGATCCTTGCGGCCTCAACGCCTCGAACCGAGAGCAGATCTGTGTCGGTACGCGTCACGTCAGCGCCAGCACCGAGCATCAGAGCCTCCAGCCGAGCGGGATCGCCGGAACGGACCCGCATCGTTGCTTCGCCGGCATTGGCCACGATCTCGCTCAGCGGCGCGTCGACCAGAACTCGACCCCGCCCGAGAATGATCAGGTGATCAGCCGTCTGCGCCATCTCGCTCATCAGATGGGAGGAGAGGAAGACCGTGCGCCCCTCCGCCGCGAGCTGGCGGGCCAGCTGACGGAACCAGGCCACGCCCGCGGGGTCCAGGCCGTTGACCGGTTCGTCGAGGATCAGCGTGGGTGGGTCGCCGAGAAGAGCCGCCGCTAGTCCGAGGCGCTGGCCCATCCCGAGCGAGAAGCTCCCCGCGCGCTTGTGCGCGACCGAACTGAGTCCGGCGAGTTCAATGACCTCGTCGACTCGTGCCGATCCGATCCGGTGTGTCATCGCCAGCGCGCGCAGGTGATTGCGGGCACTCCGCCCCGGGTGCACCGCCCTCGCTTCGAGGAGCACGCCCACCTCGCGCAACGGGGCGCGATGCGACGCGTAGGCTTTTCCGTTGACCGTCACCGCCCCGACGGTGGGACGGTCCAACCCGACGATCATGCGCATGGTCGTCGACTTGCCCGCTCCGTTCGGACCCAGGAAACCGGTGACGCGCCCGGCAGCGACCGAGAAATCGATGCCGTCGACGGCGGTCTTCGCTCCGTACCTCTTCGTCAGTGATTGAGCATGAATCATGCGGCTGTCCTCTCATCGACCGCGGTAGCGATTCTTCGGCTCCGGCGGCAGCGGCTCCTGTCATGCAAGATGGTGTTGTCGCCACAAGGTCAAATCGACGGCTCCGCGACCCTCGGCCTCCCCAGGTCAGCGGCGGTCGTGGAGCTGTGCGAATGTCCACGCGATCCGGGTGGCATCCGGCCCCGCGGTATCAGTGAACAGCCCGGCACCATCCGGATTCGGCCAGGCGTGAGCCAGATCTTCGGCGAAGATGTACTCGATCAGCGCGTCGCCTGTCGATGTGCGGAACGAGGTCTCCTCGTATCCGTACCGCCCCTCGGCGGGATCGTGCACGACCGTGTCAGCAGCCAGCGCCAGGCTGTCGTTGAGCAGCCCGTCGTCGACGAGGTCGTGCAGTGCGCTCCAGTGCTCGATCAGTCTCTCGCCGACGATCGGCGGTACGGCCTGATCACGACCACCCTGCACGATCAGCAACGGGACGGGGCGGGCTCGGTCGCCCATCTGAGCCCACGCCTGCCTCGCGGTGTCGGCCGGCGGAGTGACTTCGGGCTGCTCGGGGTCGACCTGGTTCAGGCCGTACTCTCCGCCGGCCACCGAGGTGACCGACGCGAACACATCCGGGTACGTCACACCGAGGATCACTGCTGTGCCCGCTCCCGAGGAGGCACCGGAGACATGGACTCGATCGGGATCGGCGCCGTAGGTCATGACGACCTCGCGGGCAACCCCGGCCAGCAGCGCCGGTTCTCCCGCGCCCCGAATCTGGTTGCGCGGGTCCGCGGAGTTCCAGCAGTTGATGGCGTTCTCGAACGGGCGCTGCGTGGGGTAGACGACGATGAAGCCCTCGCGATCGGCGAGGGCGTTGAACTGGGTCGACGCCTTCATCGAGTTCCACCCGAACCCGGTCATGCCGCAGCCGTGCACTGCCATCATCACCGGCAGCTTCGTCGACCCGTCATACTGAGGCGGGAGGTGCACCTGGTAGTGCTGACGAACGCCGTCCGCGGACACGAAGACATGGTTGCGGTCGTTGTCGTCGCTCCACCACGGAAGACCGAACTGGAAGACCGTGGTGAGGAGCACCCCGGCTGCGATCACGACGGCGACCACCCCACCGGCGATCCACGGCCACCTGCGCCGCCGGAGAACCGGCTCCTCGACCGCAGGGTCGGCGACATCGGAGTCGTGGGCGAGATTCGTCATCGCCGGACTACCTCGGAACCGCCGGCGTCGATGCGCTCCTGCTCGGCGGACAGCAGATCCCTCGCGAGCACTCCCGCGCGCGCGAAAACGTCGACCTGGGCGGGGTTGTAGAGCTCGACCACCGCGTCGACGAAGGTTCGGCGCGTGATCCTCCCGCTTCTCGACAGGTGGGCGGCCGGATCATTGAGCCACGGATAGTCGATCAGATTCTGTGCGAGGGTCGGAGCGAGTTTTGTTGCGAGGCGGCGCCGTGTGGCCTCGTCGGCGTCGGCGGGAAGCGCATCGATCTCGCGGCCGAGCGCTCCTGCATCCGCGTCGACTTCGACCATCCGACGCAGGTCGGCCATCGCCTCCCGGTCGAACAGGTGCGAATAGATGTGGATGATCGACGTGTCGGACTCGGACAGGTGCGGCGCGACGGACTCGAATCCCGCGGGCGAATCGGCCGGGGCGTTCTCGCGCAGAATCGTGGCGATGTCGGCTCGCGCGCGCCGCAGGCGCTGGATGCTCCTGCTCAACTCGAGGTCCAGTTCGCTCAGGATGTCGGCAGCGCTCGGTCCGCTGGCGCCGACCGTGTCGATGTGCGCGAGAGGAACCCCGAGTTCCGCCAGGCGACGGATCCGCAGGAGTTTCACCAGGTGACGGATGCCGTACTGCTTGTAGCCGTTGTATCTGCGCTCGGGCTCCTCGAGCAGCCCGAGCGCGTGGTAGTGCCGGATCGTGTTCACCGTGGTTCCGGCCAGCTCGGCGAGCTCGCGGGTACTCCACGCCATCAAGCGCTCCTTCCGAGCCGTTCGCGGGAGACCTGCGAGAGGGATCCGGCCGGCACCGAGGGCCCTGCCATCGTCAGCATCGTCCACCCGAGCGCGGCCGCCATGCTGAAGCTCACCTCGCCCGGCACGGGAGTGCCTCCCGCAGTCTGCGCAGCGGGATTCCGTCTGATGCCGTGTCTCATCGCCTGCTCCTTCGTGCGGGTGTTGGAGGCGTCAGCCTCCGTGATCGACACGATTCCACCCGTGCATGTACCGTCGCGTCGGTGGAAACCACGTAACCGCGTCGAGATAATTGCGGTGGTGACCACACGGGTTCCGTATCGTCTCCGGTTCCGGGTGATCCCCGACGAGTGTGGGCGGGGGCGAAGGTGAAGCTGATAGGGCGCGACATCGAAAGTGCCGCGGTACGACAGCTGCTTACCAACGCGCGCGAAGGACGCAGCGGAGTGCTGGTCATCCGCGGTGAACCGGGCATCGGCAAGTCGGCGCTCCTCGAAGCCGGTCGCGAGGAGGCTCGATCCTCTGGCTTCGAGATCGCCCAGGTCACGGGGGTCGAGTCGGAGGCACGGTTCGCGCATGCGGCGCTGCATCGGTTCGTCGGACCGCTGATGGGTCGGGCTCCGGCGCTCGCCGAACCTCAGCAAGAGGCGCTCGCAATCGCCCTCGGACTCCTCGACGGCCCGGCGCCCGACCGGTTTCTGGTGGCGCTCGGCGTTCTCAACCTGCTCGCCGCGGCGGCGGAAGACCGACCCGTCCTGTGCACGATCGACGACGCCCAGTGGCTCGACGAGGTCTCGGCGCACGTTCTCTCCTTCGTTTCGCGCCGGCTCTCCGCGGAACGCATCGCGTTGCTGTGCGCGGTGCGCGACCCGCCCGCGACCGACACCAGCATGTTCGAGGGCTTGCCGGAGGTCTCGCTCACAGGATTGGATGAGGCGAGTGCCGGCGCGCTGCTCGACGCCTCGGTGGCGGTCCCACTTGTGGGCGGTGTGAGGGAACGTCTGATCGCGGAAGCTCGGGGGAACCCGCTCGCTCTGCTCGAACTCCCTCGGCAGGCAGACTCAACGCGGCTGGCAGAAGGCCTCTTCGTGCTCGAGGCCTCGGATGCTCCCGGGCGTGTGGAGGAGACCTTCATGCTCCGCTTTTCCGCGTTGCCTCCCGATACCCGGCTGCTCCTTCTGGTCGCAGCCGCTGACACGACAGGAGACGCCAGTCTGCTGTGGCGCGCGATCGATCAGCTCGGGGTTCGGCCCGAATCGGCCGACGCCGCGGAGACAGCCGGCCTGCTGGAGATCGGGAGCGACGTCAGGTTCCGCCATCCGCTCGTCCGATCGTCGGTCTACCGGGCATCGCCCCCCGCAGACCGTCGAAGCGCGCACCGGGCGCTGGCCGACGCGACGGACGCGAACAGCGATCCAGACCGACAAGCCTGGCATCGGGCCCTCTCCGTCACGGGCACGGACGAGAACGCGGCCGCGGAACTCGAGCGCGCAGCGCAGCGCGCCCAGGCACGCGGCGAGACCGCCGCGGCGGCTGCGTTCCTGCAGCGATCCGCCGAGCTGACCTCGGATGCCGCTCAACGCAGCGTGCGCGCCATGGGTGCGGCTGAGGCGAAGCTGCGCGCGGGCGCTCCGGATGCCGCAATGCGGCTGCTCACGATTGCGCGGGCAGGGCCCCTGGACGACGCGGACCGGGGCCGCTCGGTCCTCATCGATGCCAGGATCGCCTTCCATCGGTCGAGGCGCGGAAACGTGCCCGGGATGCTGGCGCAGGCGGCCGGGCGCCTCGCGACGACAGATTCGGCCTTCGCCCGCGTCGCATATCTGCACGCGCTCGATGCAGCGATCATCCTCGGTGACGCCCGCGTCGTTCGCGAGATCGCCGACGCCGCCTGCTCGGTGCCCGCGCCGGCTGGTGTGCGGCGCCCGGCTGATCTCCTTCTGGACGGTCTGGCGACGTCGTTCGCCGACGGATACGCGCCGAGCGTGCCGCTCGTCCGGCAGGCGCTGGAAGCGTTCCGCACTGGTGCGGACTCCGACGTCGACAGCCGCGAATGGCTCTGGCGGGCCAGCCGGACTGCGGTGGCCGTCTTCGACGACGACCTTGCCGACGAGCTAGGCGTCCGAAACATCCGGTTGGCGAGACGGCATGGCGACCTCGCTGTGCTCCCCGCGGCGCAGCTCTTCCGCTCCGCGCTGCTGGTGCTCGAGGGGGACTTCGCCGGCTCCGAGCAGCTTGCCGGCGAGGGGTTGGCCATCTCCCGGGCCGTCGGCGCACTTCCCCTGCGCCACGCACAGCTCTTCCTGGCTGCGTGGCGCGGCGACATAGCCGACACGCTCGACCTCCACGCGAGCATCCTTCGCGAGGCGGTCGCGCGGGAGCGAGGGACGGAGGTGTACCTCGCCCACTACGCGCTCGCCGTGCTCCGCAACGGAGCGGGCGACCACCGGGCGGCCCTCGAGGTCGCCGTCGCCGCCGGCGAGTCGGACGAGTGGCCGCACCTGAGTCTCATCCTCCCCGAACTCATCGAAGCCGCCGTGCGCTCGAACGAGCTCGAACAGGCCGAGCGAGGTTTCCGCGTGCTCGAGTCGCGGGCACGCGCCGCCGGGACCGACTGGGCGCTCGGGCTCGCCGCATCCGCGCGGGCTCTCACCGGACATGCTCCGAGCGTCGACCGCGCATTCGTCGAGGCCATCGAGCGGCTGGGTCGCACGCGGATCACGGCGCATCTCGCCCGGGTCCAGCTGCTCTACGGCGAGTGGCTGCGGCGAGAAGGACGCCGTCGCGACGCACGGGAACTGCTGCGCGCGGCTCACGACCTGTTCTCGACCATGGGCGCTCACGGATTCGCAGAGCGCGCTGCCCGGGAGCTGCGCGCGATCGGGGATCAACCACGGGTTTATGGCGATCGACCGCTGGATGCCCTAACCGCTCAGGAGGTGAACGTCGCACGGCTGGTGATCGCCGGGGCAACATCTCGCGAGGTCGGAGAGCAGCTTTTCCTCAGCACGCGGACGATCGAGACGCACCTGCGCAATATCTACCGCAAGCTGGGGATCGGTTCTCGCCGTGAGCTGCGTCAGATCCCGCTGGACGGAACGGCGATTTCAGGGTCGCGTACACGTTGACCGTGTGGTCGGCACACGGGATCTGCTGAACCCATGTGTGCGATGGCGGAGAATTCGCGTGGCGTCCTGATCACCGGCGCCTCCGGCGGGATCGGCCGCGCGACGGCGCGTGCCTTCGCCGCCCGCGGCGATTGCGTGGCCGTGCACTACCGCCACAACCGCGAGGGCGCGGAGAGGACGCTGGCGGCGCTTCCCGGATCGGGGCACGCGCTCGTGCCGGGTGACCTTCGCGACACCGCAGCGGTCCTCGCGATCGTCGACCATGCCGTCGAAGCGCTCGGGGGTGTCTCCGTGCTCGTGAACAACGCTGCGGAAGCCCCCCTGGCGCGCACCATGCACCGAATCGACGAGGTTTCGTTCGAGGACTGGGGCGCGGCGTGGGAGAGGATGATCGCGGTGAACTTGCTCGGCGCCGCGCACCTGAGCTGGGCTGTGGCGCGGCACCTGATCGCGACGGCATCCCCGGGAGCGATTGTCAACGTCGGTTCTCGCGGAGCCTTCCGGGGCGAGCCGGACCATCCAGCCTACGGCGCGACCAAAGCAGCACTGCATTCGCTCGGCCAATCCATGGCGATCGCGCTGGCTCCGCACGACATCTCCGTGACGTCCGTGGCGCCCGGCTTCATCTCATCCGAGAGGCAAGCGCACACCCTGGCCGGCGATGCCGGAGAAGGGGTGCGCGGGCAGAGCCCGTTTGGACGGGTGGGCACACCGGAAGAGGTCGCCGAGGCCATCGTGTATCTCGCGTCGCCGGCAGCCAAGTGGTCATCCGGGGCGATCCTGGATCTGAACGGCGCCTCCCACATGCGAATGTGACGCGGGAACCGGTCTGCTTGGAGTCGCCGGGCGAGACGGAGTCGTCAGGAGACCAGCTGATGAGTTGATGTCTGCGTCTCGTCCGAGGGAGTGCCGTTGAGCTCGGACCACAGGGCGTCGAGGGAGAGTCCCAGCACGTCGGCGATCGCTGCCACGGTCGGGAAGGCGGGGGTCGCTATGCGACCCGACTCGATCTTCCGCAGCGTCTCGGGCGAGACGCCGGCGTCGAGCGCGGTGGCGAGGATCGAACGGGATCCGCGCGCACGACGCAACAGTTCACCCAGCCGCTGCCCACGGGCGACCTCGTCGGCCGTGAGCGCATTTCTCACCATCATGAGGCGATTGTAATACCGGGATTGTTTGACCGGTATAGTTATTGGAATGATCGAGATACTGTCGCCCGCCGAGATCGCGCGCGCACGGCTGACCGGCGCACTCGTCGCGGACATCCTGCAGGCACTCAAATCACGAATCACACCGGGGACGAACCTCCTTGAGATCGACCAGTGGGCGAAGGAGATGATCATGGCGGCGGGAGCACGCTCGTGCTACGTCGACTATGCGCCGCCCTTCGGCCGCGGTCCGTTCGGACACTACGTGTGCACCGCCGTCAACGACGCCGTTCTGCACGGGATGCCGCACGACGACACGCTCGTCGATGGCGACCTCCTGACGCTCGACCTCGCCGTGTCGAAACACGGGATCGCCGCCGACGCCGCGATCAGCTTCGTCGTGGGCGACACGGCGGCGAGCGCCGACCTCGCGATGATCGAGGCGACCGAGCGCGCACTCGCGGCCGGGATCGCCGCGGCACGGCCGGGCTCGCGCATCGGCGACATCTCGCACGCCATCGGCGAGGTGCTCCTCGGCGCAGGATTCCCCGTCAACACCGAGTTCGGCGGTCACGGCATCGGTTCGACGATGCATCAGGATCCCCACGTGTCCAACGTCGGCCGACCAGGACGCGGCTACCGACTCCGAACGGGTCTGCTCCTCGCGCTCGAGCCGTGGGTGATGGCGGACACCGACGTGCTCGTCACCGACGGCGACGGCTGGACGCTCCGCAGCGCCACCGGCGCCCGCGCGGCCCACACAGAGCACACCATCGCGATCACCGACGGCGGCGCCGAGATCCTCACCCTCCCCACGGGGGCCGGATGAGCGCCCCGCCACCAGCCCCGACCTAAAGAATGTAGACGATCTCGAATGCCTCGTAGATCGCCGCCACGATGTGGATCACGAGCGCGAGTAACCCCAGCCACGCAATCCTCTCGAGTCCGCGCACGTAACCGCGACGCCTGGTGGGAGCAGCCACGCTGGACGGACGCAACCAGGCGCGCCCATGGAGGAAGACGCCGAAGATCAGCAGCACATAGGCCTGGAACTCGACGAGGAGGACCACGCTATGCGGCAGCAGGGCCCACGCCGCCTCCGCATCGACCGGGGCGAGGAGGATGCCGGTGTCGACAAGGCTGATTGCGAAGAGGGCGATTCCCGCGAACGGTATGACCAATGAGGGCAGCACAATCACGGCGAGTGACGCCACGAGCACGTTGTTGAAGAGGACCACGGCAGCGAGGGGCCAGACGCTGCTCGCGAGGTCCGACACACCCGTCAGTGATCCGCCGGCCAGGACCGCATCGACCCGCGCGTCACGAACCTCCGGGAACATGATGCCGATGAGGAGCCCGATGATCAGGAGCCCGTACACGAAGCCGTTCGCGAGCAGGTACGCGGGAAGGTCGTCGCGGATGATCCGGAAAGGGGGATGAGAGTACGTCGGATGAGCGTGTTCATCTGGTGAATCAGATCAGGCTGACGACTTGCAGGGCGATCAGTGCAGACACGGTGGCCACCGTGGTCCAGATGACGATGGCGACGGCCTGCCACAGCAGCACCCACCCGCGCGGGGTGCCCGCCGCGACCAGGGCGGCCGTGGTGAACTGGGTCGGGATGGCGAGCGGACCGAGGATGCTCGCACCGGGCACGCCGAAGCGGACGAGCCATCTGTTGAACCGCTGACGCCCCTTCGACGCAGGCTTGGACGGTGCGGCGCCGACCGATTCGGTGTGCTCCGGGGCCTCGTCGCTCGGACCGGCCGGGACGCCCACCCGCTGACGGCTGGTCACCGCCGTCCGCGCACGCGAGGTGAGAAGCGCGACGAGAACGACACAGAGGAAGTTCCCCGCCGCTGCCGCCAAGCCCGCGACCACAGGGTTGAGGCCACCCACCAATCCGATGATCGCTGCGCCCTCACCTTCGATGAAGGGGACAGCGCCCGCCGCCATAAGGATGAGTGGCTGCAGCAGGGCCGGCACCTGGGCGACGAGGTCTTGGAAGCCGGCGATCAGTTGCTCAATGGGGTTCATCTCAGGGTCCTTTGCGGCTTTGGGGTCGCGGGCGCGATCCGGCTGTCCTCCAGTGGAGACCGTGTGCTCGCCACCGGGTCAAGTCACCTCGTGATCGGCGGGCCGGGTTCGACCTCACGCCGCCCGGATGTTGGTCTCGACGGCCTCTTCGATCCAGGCGTCGCCGTGGTTCAGTTCGAGGATCTGCCTCGAAATGCGCGGCTCGTGGAGAAGCGCGGCGAGCGTGTCGGCGACATCCTGCCGGGTGATCTCACCGTGCAACTCGGCTGGGCCGAGCGCGACCGTGCCGCGCCCCGGGTCGTCGAGAAGCACCGCTGGCCGGAGCACTATCCAGTCGAGGCCGCTCTGCGTCAACGCGATGTCTGCTTCTTTCTTCATGGCGATGTAGTGGTCGAAGCCGGCGCCGAGGTTTCGTTCGCGCCACGCCTCTGGGAAGACCGAGACGAGACCGATCCGCGCGACGCCCGCGATCCGAGCCGCCGTGATGGTTTTGATGACGCCGTCGCGGTCGATGGCAGACGTCGCGTCGTGCCCTCCACCCCCCGCCCCGGCCGTGAAGGCGATCGCATCGACGTCCCTCATGAGTCCGGCGAGGTCATCCGGCGTGATGGTGGTCAGGTCTCCGACTCTGGCCTCGATGCCGGCTGTGCGCAGTCTCTCGCGCTGGTCGGATCGACGCACCAGGCCCGACACGGTGTCGCCGCGTTCCTGCAGCGTTCGTGCGAGGCGCGATCCGACGCCGCCGGTGATGCCGATGATGAAGACTCTCATTTCTCGTTCCTTTCGGTGATGCCGCCGGTTCGGACGGTGTCAGGTGCGCGGCAGAACAGCCGCGGCGATGATGATGTTGTTGACAATGGCGGCGGTGATGGTGCGGGCCACGGCATCGGCCGCAGCATCCGCACCCCACTCCCCCGCCCTCAGTTCTTCGGCGCGAGCGATGACCGCGGACGTCCACGGGATTTCGGGGTCGAATTGGGGCAGCGTGCCGCTCGCGTAGATCAGTGCGGCGAGAGCTGCCGTCCAGGGGTCCGGCTGAGCGCCGTCGACGATCACGCCGCGGACGGCGCCGAGGAGGGTCCTGCGCCGACCGCTGTCCCCCTCCCGGAGGACGGTCGTGGTGAACAGGCCGAACGCCTTGGCCGTTTCACTTCGAAGGTCGCCTCGCTCGATGAGCCGCTCGAGCATCGGACCGCGCAGAGCCGGTCCGATGGCAGCCAGCACGGTCTGGATCTCGCGGGGCTTGTCTGCGATGTACTCCCATGCCGCCCGGAGGACGTGGTCGCTCGGTGGCTTTCCCGCAACGGCTGTCACGACCGAGGCACCCCGCTGATCGGGTCCACGTACATGGCCACCCATGCCCAACTCGGCCAGCACCGCTCCACCGAGAACATAGAAGAGGATGTTCTCGCCGGCGATGGTGCCGGGGCCCGACGACGAAGTGCCCGGCTGGAACAGGAGCAGGAGCAGGTCTTCCGCCAACGTCGGTGGGCCGGTGATCGCGTCGTTCTCCGTCGGCACGGAATCTTCGCCCTCGGTTGCATCCGACATCACGAGCCTCCGTTCGACAGTGTCCTGCGAATCCACGATCAGTCGAACCTGTGTTCCCGCCACACGGTCAATCGCGACGGAGAATCAGCGCGGCAGGACATCTCCGAGTTCGCGGCGGGATCGGACGCCGAGCTTCCGGAAGACGTTGCGAAGGTGCGCCTCGATCGTGCGCTCGCTCAGGAACAGCTGTGTCGCCACGTCGCGCGATGTTTGTCCGGCGGCGACAAGTCGCGCGATCTGGGTCTCACGCGCGCTCAGCGAATCCGTCAGCTGGCTCTCGCGAGTACGGCGGCGCTCGCCGGTCGCCCCAAGTTCCGAGGCTGCACGCTCGGCGAACGCCTCTGCGCCCATCTGTGAAAACACGTCATGCGCGGCCTGCAGCTGCTCGCGGGCATCCTGACGGCGCCCCTGCCGCCTCAGCCACTCGCCGTAGACGAGACGCGTCCTCGCGAGGGAGCTCACGATCGTGCTCTGTTCCAGCAGTCCCAAGGCGTCGCGGAAGTGGTCGTCGGCCTCAGGGCCCGACGTCATCAACGCCTGGGCATACGCTGCGAGGCCGCACCCCCACGCTGAATCGCCGGACGCGGCGCGTGCCGAGAGCTTTCGCGCCGCGGTGTCCGCGGCGCCCCAATCGCCGGCGCGTACCGCCGCCTCGACGAGCTCCGGGAGGGCGAGGCTGCTGTTGATGAGCTCCTCGGTCTCGTCGGCGCGCTGAGCCGCGTCCTGCGCCGCGGCATAGTTCGCGTAGCCGTTGTGGAGCACGGCAAGGGCGTAGTGGGCGGTGGCGGCGGCGGCACTGGTCGCCGTGGTCTGGTGGGTCGACGCGTCGAAGAGCCGCACCGTCTCGTCCCGCCTTCCTCGCCACGCGGCGATGATCAGGTCGGCGTAGGGCATCGGGGCGGCTCCGGTGGCGCGGGTCAACGAATTCGCCTCCGCGGCTGCCTCCTCCGCCCGCGCGATGTCGCCAGACAGCACCAGTCTCGCCGACAAGGCGACCAACGACCGCGGGAGCGTGACGAGCGCGCCGGACTCGCGGGCCAGCCGTACGTTTCGGTCGCCCAACTCACGTCCGAGCTCGCCGTCGAAGAGCGCCGCAGCCATACGTGTAGCCAGCCAGAGCCAGTGCCGGCTCGCCATCTCACCGAGCGCCTCCCCGTCGAAGCCGACTTCCCGGAATGCTGCCAGCGCCCGTCGAGTCGCTGCCGCGCCCGTCTCCTCGCCTTGCGTGAACCACGCCACGAGCGCATCGAGGAGCAGGTCAAGTGGGCGAGGCACCCCCGGAGGCTGCGGCGCGCCACGCGCAGCTTCGGCGACCCGCGCAGCCGGGTGGCTGCCGCGCGGGCCGCCGATGATCATTGCGGCGTCAATCGTGTGCAAGTAGGTCTCGCGGGAGAGCTCGGGGTCGACCGCTGCGAGCCGCTCGGCGGCAGCGAGAAGCATGCCCATCACATCACTGTCGGCGGAAACGTGAAACGCGATGCGCGCCCGGAGCAGATCGAGGCGGGCGCTCTGAAGCTCGTCCAGCGGTCCGGCAGCCGCGATCGTCAGCAGCTTGCTCGCGGTCGCCGAGGCTCCTGCGTCGTTCTTCGCGTGAGCCGCGGCGAGCGTTCGACGCGCCCGGTCGGCGCCGTCGGGGGTCAGTTCGGCGGCACGATGCAGGAATGCGGCGGCGGCGGCGACCCCGCCGCGGGCCCGCGTGCGCTCCGCTGCGCGCTCGAGTTCAGCCGCAGCATCCTCGTCCGTTCCGACGACACTCTGCGCCCTGTGCCATGCCCGCCGATCCGGGTAGATCTCGATGTCCACTTCGTCCGCGAGAGCACTGTGCACGCGGCGACGGTCACGGGGCGACGCTGCACGATAGACAGCCGAGCGGACGAGGGGGTGACGAAAGCGAACGCGGTCATCGATATCGAGGAGTCCGGTCCGCCTCGCCGGCTCGGCCGCCGTGCGCGAGACGCCGAGCCGACCGGCTGCGCGCCACAGGAGTGACGCATCGCCGGTCGAGTCCGCGGCGGCGAGCAGGAGGAGAAGCTGCGTGTCGTCTGCCAGGCCCGCGGAGCTCTCCCGATAGCCACGCTCCACCTGCTCGGGCACGCTGAACATGTCTGGCCGCTCGTATCCGCCCGCACGATCGGTCACAGCCGCACGACGTGGCAGCTCCAAGAGCGCCAGCGGATTACCGCGAGCCTCCGCGATCACCCGCTCGATGACCTCGTCGTCCACAAGCGTGCGCATCGCGGTGGCCAACAGCGCCCGCGCGTCGGCTTCCGCGAGACCTTCCAATCGAAGCTGCGGCTCGATGCCGTCGAGGTCATCGCTCGGCGCCGCCTCGTAGTCGCGCAGCCCGAAGACCATCCCGACGCCCTCGCGGTCGAGGCGCCTTGCGACGAACCTGAGCACCTGCGCCGAGGCGTCGTCGATCCACTGCACGTCGTCGATGAGACACAAGATCGGCTTGCTCTGAGCCGCCTCGCTCAGCAGATTCAAGACAGCTACGCCGACGAGGAAAACCTCCGGGGGCGGACCGTGCCGCATACCGAGCGCAATCTCCAGCGCCTCCCAGCGCGCCCCTGACAGACCGGACACGCGGCCAAGGATCGGCGCGCAAAGCTGGTGCAGCCCGGCATACGCCAACTGGCACTCCGACTCGACCCCGACGCACCATGACACATCGCACCACGACCGGGCCTCGTCGCCAGCCCATTCGAGAAGCGCGGTCTTCCCAATGCCCGCAGGTCCACGGGCCACCAAGGCGGCGCCTCGTCCCGCACGCAACTCGGCAAGGAGATGATCGACGGCGTGACGTTCCGACACGCGACCGAGAAGAGGCTCGCTCACCGTCCCCGCGTAAGGGACCGCGCCAACCTTGGCGCGACCCCTCCTCCGCTTCTTCTCCTCGCTTCCCACGATCCAACCGTGGCAGAACATCACGAGTAACACAGCCCCGGGCACCGACCATCACGCCCATGTCGTCAGCGGCACCGTCGCATCCTCGCTCGGCGAGCGAACCTGCCGAGATCGGTGGCTGAGACGGAGCGATGTGAACGCCGTTGAGGGCGATGCTCAGTCGCGATCACCGAAGGTGCTTGACCCCGCCCCTACGACATGGTTCTGACTAGAGGCATGAAGCTCGTTCCCGTCGCCTATCTCGCGTCCTATCTGCTGTCGCTGCTCGGCAATTCGATCGCCGGAGTCGCTCTTCCGCTGATCGTCTTGCAGGTCACCGGCAGCGCGCTCGGCGCCGGTGCAGTCGCTGCGGCCACCGCGCTCCCGGCCGTGCTCGCCGGTCTCGTCATGGGTGTCGTGATCGACCGGATCAACAGGCGCACCTCGTCGGTGGTGACCGATCTCGTCTCGGCCGCGTCGATCGCTGCGCTCCCCGTGATCGATCTGATCACCGGCCTGAGCCTGGGCTGGTTCATCCTGTTCGGCATCATCGGCTCGCTCGGTGACGTGCCGGGCATGACGGCCAGGGACGCTCTCCTGCCCGCGATCGTCCGTCACGGCGGGATCCCATCGGAGCGGCTCATGGGCATCCGGGAGGCGCTGGGCGCCGTCGCGCTGTTGCTCGGCCCCGCGGCAGCCGGAACCCTCATGGTGCTGTTCGATGGTTCGACGGTGCTGTGGGTGACCGCGGCGACCTCCTTCACCGCCGCTCTGCTCACCCTGCTCATCCCCCACCGGGTCGGCACGATCGTCGGCGACAACGAGGGGGAAGGTGCCACGCGAGCAAGCGGGTGGGCACAGCTCCGCGACGGCTGGGGGGTTCTGTTCCGCAGCCCGTTCCTCGTCGTGACGACGACACTCAGCCTCGCATCGGTGGTCGTGCTGGGCTCGCTGCAGGGATTGATCCTGCCCGTCTACTTCACGCTGCTGGGCCAGCCCGGCATGCTCGGCTTCGTGCTCACCGCACTTGCGACAGGCACGCTCATCGGCGGCACAATCTATGCGATCGCCGGGTCGCGCGGACGACGTCGGACATGGTTCCTCTCAGGGCTGAACGGCAGCGCGCTCGGCTTCGGTATCGTCGCCGCCCTCCCCTCGGCGTGGGCCGTGTTCGCCGGCGCGTTCGTCGCGGGATTGTCCAGCGGATTGTTCGGGAGTCTGATCGGGGTGCTGATGATCGAGCGCATTCCGGAACGGATGCGCGGCCGCATCATGGGGACGCAGAACGCGATGTTGACGGCCGCTGTCCCGGTCGGAATCGTCATCGCTGCGGTCCTCACCGAGTACGCCGGTGTGAACGTCGCCGCCATCACCCTCGGTGCGGTGTGGCTGATCGCCGTGGTCCTCGGCGTGGCCGCGCCCTCTCTCCGTAATCTGGAACCGGAGACGGAGTCAACGAGGAGCAGCGGACCGGCGGTGACCGAGAGTGCTTAGCAACGAACTGGCGCGCCTCGCCGGTGTGACCGTGCGTGCACTGCGGCACTATCACCGGATCGGCGTCCTGGTGGAGCCAGAGCGTCGCAGCAACGGCTATCGCGAGTACGACGTGCACGACCTGATCCGGGTCCTGCGGATAAAGCGCCTCGCTGCGCTCGGCATCCCGCTGGACCGCATGCCCGCCCTGCTCGACGACGACGCCAACGAAGCCGGGGAGCTCCTGGACGAACTGGATGCGGAACTGACCGCCCAGATCGACCGCCTCATCGGTCAGCGCGCGATCATCGCCCACCTCCGCACGTCCGGCGCGGCCCCTGATCTCCCGCCGGAGCTGGCCCCGTTCCTCGCCGCGTTCGCTGCCGGGCAGTCCCGGGAACGAGCGACGTACGACCGCGACCAGTCCGTGCTCCTCGCCCACTTTGCCGGCGTCGACGGGCTGGCCCAGATCGCTCGACTCTACGAACGGCTCAGCGACAGCGCGATCGCTCCCGCGGTGAAGGACATCGACGAGAAGTTCGGTCACCTCGGGCCGGACAGCACCGACAGGGAGGTCAACGAGTTGACCGAACTCTTCGCCGCGGTACTCACCCCTATAGTTGCCGATCGCGTCGGCGCGGAGCCGACTGTCGACCTCGCCGCCGTGGCCGATATCTTCGCCCAGCACTCCGCCGATCTGCTCAACGAACAGCAGCAACGCCTGCTCGAGCACCTTGAGCGGCGGCTCGGCGGCGATGCGTAGGCGGAGGACGATCGGTCCATCGATCGGCGACGCCGTTGGACGCGGGCATCGAGTCAGCACAGGGCATCGCGGACCGTATCGACATCGACGCCGAAGTATTGGTGAACGAGGATGTTCCGGAAGCCGCGGATCTGCGGCCACGCGATCTCGGCATGGGCGCCGGTGACCTCCGCCGGGAGGTGAACGACAGCTTCGCCGATGATCTGCAGGTTGCGCTCGGCCGCGTCCTCAGCCATTCGACCAGATCGCGGTCCGCACTGTCGAGCGAGGTCACACGCGATGGCTGGGCGAGAAGATGCGCGTCACCCGATCCGGAGTGCGCTCCGCGGCAGGCACTCACCCGGACGCGCCACGGAAGCGCGCGGATCTCAGCGCAAGCCGGGCCGGTCTGCTGCAGCTGCGGCCAGGAGGCCGGCGGAAACCATTGACGCGATGCCGATCCCGGGCTGCACAACGGTACCTGCGACGATGAGGGCGATTCCTCCCCACAGCACCCATAGCGACCAGCGGTGCCGTGTGAGGGCACCCACCGCGGCCGACAGCAGGCCGAGCACAGCGAGCGCGAGCGCGGGAAGCACGGCGACCGCCCACACGCCGATCCCGGTTTCACCTTCGGGTCGGGGACCGGTGTACGCGGTTGCCGCGTAGTAGGTCCACCAGCCCACCCACACCAGCGACACCGCAGCGAGTGAGACGAACACGACCGACCGTCCACGCGACGGCGGGGTCACGGCGGTGAGCAGCCCGGCCAGGCACAGCAGCGCCGACATGCCGGCAAGGATCACAGCGACGAACAGATACCCGATCCCGTCCGCACACGCCCACGTCCCATCGACGCCCCACTCGCCACCGCTCCCCCAGGAACAATTGAAGTGGAGCGTCTCACGAGCCAAACCAAGCGAAGACGCGGCGAGGATAAATGCCAGAGACGCGCCTGAAAGCACAGCGATCGCCGCCTCTGGGCCACGCGCGGTGCCGTCTCCGGCGCTTCGGTCTGTCGGCGAGCCCGTCACGCCGCCGACGCTACCAAGGACCACCATGAGCAACGAACCCGAGGTCCAGGTAGCGAAGTTCGACTCTTGGGACAACCGCGGTCAGCGTTGCGGTCGAAGAAACACAGAGGGCGCACGTCCGCCGTACGAGAGTCCATGGGTAAGCGCTTGATAACGTCACTTCTGGCGTTGGCATCGGTGAGAATTCGCCGACAGATTATTCGGACTCACGCTGGTTACGGGGCAGGACGCTTCTATGCGGTGTGATGAGCAGCGCGCGACCGAGATCAACGGTGAGCTCAAAGCAATCGGCAGGTTGCCGCGATTGCTCTGGCACTCCTGATCGTCGCCCTCACGGCCGTATACGTCGCGATCGGCGCCACGCGTGAGTACAGTCCGTTCGATCTGCTGTTCATCGCATTCCCAGCGACACTTTTCGCGCTCGCGTTGCGCGTGCGAGCAACGTTCGAAGAGAGGACCCTCACCGTCCGCTCATACCTGCGCACATACGAGATTCGACTTGATGACCACGTCGTCACTTTCGCGGACGTCCCCTACCAGGGCTGGTCGAGCGGGTACGCGCCCTTGTACGTCGGCGGGCCGCTTGGCCTCTGGCAGGTTGACATCGTCTATGTCGTTTCAGGACGACCTACGTCTCTTCCCTTCACGATGTGTACGCGCCGCCGCTGCCAGCGGATCGTTGAATCCCTCAATGGGATGCTCCCAGACGACCCATCTGGCCGGACTTGGCGGGTTGAGACGTTGCCTCAGCACTCGCCGCGGGTTCAGTGGACTCTCCTCAGCAGTACGACCGCGTTTCGGCGGGAGCGAGGCCTTTACTCTTGCGCCGTTTGATGACCCCTGTGCGTCAGGATGGGGTG
>NZ_DEPK01000021.1:0-10019 GCF_002358725.1 Microbacterium sp. UBA3394 | reverse complement strand
ATTCCAGAACCGCCGCGGTGTCGCGATCGCGCTCGGCGATCCCCTCGGTCCGGAAGCCGGCCGCCCCGATGTGGTGCGGGGCTTCATCGACGCTGCCGAACGCGCAGCGCTCACACCGTGCTTCTTCAGCGCGGGAGAGGCGACGCGCGCCGCGATCCCCGCCGGGTGGCGCTCCCTCGTGGTCGCCGACGACACGATCGTCGACCTGCCGGGTCTGGAGTTCAAGGGCAAGGCGTGGAACTCGGTGCGGTCCTCCCTGAACCGCGCGGGTCGCGAGGAGATGACCTTCCGGATGTCGCGGTACGGCGACGAGCCGTGGGGGGTGCAGCAGCAGATCCGCGCGATCTCGGAGATGTGGGTGGGCGACAAGGGCCTGCCCGAGATGGGCTTCACGCTCGGAACCCTCACCGAGGCCCGGGATCCGGAGGTGCGGCTGGCGCTCGCGCTGTCGCCGAAGGGAGATGTCGACGGGTTCCTGTCCTGGTTGCCGGTGTACGGCCCCGACGGTGTGGTGCGCGGGTGGACCCTCGATCTCATGCGCCGCCGCGAGGGTGGCTTCGGGCCGGTGATGGAGTTCCTGATCGGCTCGTCCGCCAAGCACTTCGCTGAGGAGGGGGCGCAGATCCTGTCGCTGTCGGGAGCACCGCTCGCGCACGAGAATCCCGCCGACGCGGGCCTCATCGCCGACCTCACCGACAGGCTCGCCGAGACGCTGGAGCCGGTCTACGGCTTCCGGTCACTGCACCGCTTCAAGCAGAAGTTCAATCCGCGGTACGAGACGATGTACCTGCTCTACCGCGACGAAGGGGACCTGCCGGCCATCGCGGCCGGGCTCACGAAGGCCTTCCTGCCCGACGCGACACTGCGTCAGTACGCCGGCGCGGGCCTTGAGCTCGTGCGCGGCGAGCGCGACTGAAGCCCGGTCCGAGGATACGGACCGGGCTCCGCCGCGAATCCGCGGACGAGCCGCGGATTCAGGTTCAGAGGGGTCGGATGGCCTCAGCCTGGAGACCCTTGGGCCCCTGGGCGATCTCGAACTCGACCCGCTGGTTCTCTTCGAGGGAGCGGTATCCCTTGGACTCGATCGCGGTGTAGTGGGCGAAGACGTCTGCGCCGCCTTCATCGGGAGCGATGAAGCCGAAGCCCTTCTCCGCGTTGAACCACTTGACCGTACCCTGCGTGCTCATGACGTGCCGTTCTTACTGGGTGTCCGCGCACGTTCGGCGCGAATCACGGTACACGCTACTGAACGCGGCCCTCCGGCACACCCCCCGTTTCAGACAGTGACCCAAACGTTGCGAAGGCGGGGTTGCTCTCAGACCCGCGGCCTACACTTACCGACGACATGTCCGAGTCGCTCCGGCCCTTCGATCCTCGCGGCACCGTCCTCGGTGACGAGGTGTACGCGCGCGTCGGCGAGGCGATCATCGACGGCACCCTCGCACCCGGCGAGCGCCTGCGAGATCACGAGCTCGCCCGACGCCTCGGGGTCTCGCGCACCCCCGTGCGCGAAGCTCTTCAGCGCCTGGAGCGCGTCGGTCTGGTCGAGGTCGCGCCGAACCGCTACACCCGCGTGTCGATCCCGTCGCAGAAGAGCCGCGAAGACGTGCGCGAGTTCCTGGTGCTCTCGGCCGCGAACGCCGCGCGATTCGCGATGAAGCGTGGGAGCGACGAGGACATCGCCACCTCCGTCCATCTCGCGGATGCCGTCGTCGAAGCCTCCGCCTCCGACGACTACCCGGCCATCGTGCAGGCCTCGTGGCGCCTGTTCTCGCACCTGATGTTCACGGCCGGCAACGTCATGCGACTGAAGGTGATGAAGGAAGCGCAGCTGGCGATCCGCCGATACACCAGCCAATGGCAGCCGTACTTCACCGATGTCGAGGAGCGCACCGCGAAGTACCGCGAGCTGCGCGACGCCCTTCTGGCTCGCGACGGCATCCGCGCCGAGCGCGCGGTTCGCGCCGTCTACGGACTGGACTGAGCGCGACCGCGTGGTCGAAGCGGTCGGGGACTAAATTGGTGTCGTGGCTGCACACGTGGAACTCCGCGACCTCGGCGACGACGACCTCGACGCCGTCTTCGAGATGATGCGCACCCCCGAGGCGGTCGATATGGCCGCTTTCACCGCGGCCGACCCGAGTGACCGGGAGGCCTTCGACGCCTGGATCGCCCGCGAGCGAGCCGCCGACGGCGTGCGGATGCACGTCGTGACCGAGAACGGCGGCTTCGCCGGGACGGCGGCGCTGTTCACCGTCGACGGCGACCGCGAGGTGACCTTCTGGATCGCGCATCACGCATGGGGACGTGGGGTCGCGAGCGAGGCGCTGCGCCTGCTCATCTCGCGGGAGCCCGAGCGCCCGCTGTTCGCCCGCGCGGCCGCATCCAACACCGCCTCTCTCGCGGTGCTCGCCAAGGCCGGCTTCACCGAGGTATCGCGCACGATGTCGTTCGCCCCCGCGCTCGGACGCGAGGTCGAGGAGATCACGCTCACCCTCGCCCCGGTCCTCGAATGACTCGCCCGCGACCACAGCGAGAAACCACATTCGGCCCGAGAAACCACGCAACGCGCGGTGTCTCGCGCGGAAGCGCGTTTCTCGACAGGATGCGCCGCACCGGCCCGGACGGGAGGCGGGAACGCGAAAACCCCCGGGGGACCGGGGGTTTCTCTGGGTGCGCGAGGGGGGACTTGAACCCCCACGCCCTTGCGGGCACTGGCACCTGAAGCCAGCGCGTCTACCTATTCCGCCACTCGCGCGAAGCGCCCGAATCCACATCGAGCGCGTCAACCAACCGAGAATAACACGGGGGAACGTCGCCCGACGCATCGGGCGACCCGCCACGGGATGACACCACCATGGTGCATTCAGCGTGTGCAATTAGCATGTACCGAACCGTCTGCCTGCCTGAGGAGCCCCGTGGGACTACTGGACAGCTTCGAGAAGGGACTCGAACGCGCTGTGAACAGCGCCTTCGCGAAGACCTTCCGCAGCGGAATTCAGCCTGTCGAAATCGCCTCGGCGCTGCGGTCCGAGCTCGACAAGAAGGCCGCCGTCGTGAGCCGCGACCGCATCCTCGCGCCGAACACCTTCACCGTGCGGCTGTCTCCCGCCGATGAGGAGAAGATGGCCGCGGTCGGACCCGCGCTGCTCGACGAGCTCGACGGCCTCGTCAAGAAGCACGCGCGTGCGCAGGGCTACAGCTTCGCTGGCGCGGTGACCATCGAGCTCCGCCGAGACGAATCGGTCTCGACCGGCACGCTCCGCGTCGATTCCGAGACGGCGCAGGGGCGCGTGTCGTGGCGCGCGGTCGTCGACGTCGAGGGCAGACGTCACCCGCTCACCGCATCGCGCACCGTGATCGGGCGCGGCAGCGACGCCGACATCACGATCTCCGACAGCCGCACCAGCCGCAAGCACGTCGAGATCCTGTGGGACGGCGAGCGCGCGATGGTGCGCGACCTCGGCTCGACCAACGGCACCAAGCTCAACGGTGCGAAGGTCGGCGAAGCCTCCCTCGCCCCGGATTCCACCATCACCATCGGCCGCACCGATATCGTGTTCCATGTCGTCGCACACGCGGCGCCGTCACGCCCGTCGCGTCCCGTGAGCGACGCGACCCGGGTATTCGACCAGCGCGAGGGACTGTCGTGAGCGAACTGACCCTGCTCCTCCTGCGCATCGGATTCCTGGTGCTGATGTGGTTCTTCGTGTTCGCGGTGGTCTACTCCCTGCGGGCCGACCTGTTCGGGGTCAAGGTGCGCCGCATGCCGGAACCGGCTGCGGCGGGCGCCGCGACGAAGGCTCCCGCGTCGTCGCCCGACGCGCCGACCGCCGCCGTCGCCCGTTCCACGGCGCCGTCCAAGGCGGGCGGGATGGCCACGCGCGACGCCGTGTCGCGCATCGTCATCACCAGCGGCCCGAAGGCCGGCCTGGAGGTGCCTCTCGGCGACGACACCGTCACGATCGGCCGCTCCAGCGAATCGGGTCTCGTAATCCGCGACGACTACACCTCCAGCCACCACGCGCGTCTCGTGCAGCGCGGGGAGCAGTGGATGATTCAAGACCTCGACTCGACGAACGGCACGTGGCACGACGGCACGCGGGTCAGCGCCCCGGTGCCCATCAAGATCGGCGCGCCGATCAAGGTCGGCGCGACGACCTTCGAGCTGCGGAAGTAAGCAGCGGGGTCGACACGGATGGTCTTTCAGGGCTCGAGCGCGGCGATCTCCCACACCGGGAAGGTCCGCTCCAACAACCAGGATTCCGGATACTCCGGGTCGAACCTGTTCGTCGTCGCCGACGGCATGGGCGGGCACGCGGGCGGCGACGTCGCCTCGGCACTGGTCATCCATCGCCTGAAGCACCTCGACGACGACCCGTTCGATTCGCCGACCGACGCGGAGCGGGCCCTGCGCGATGCGATCGCCGACAGCGCCACCGAACTGATCGACACCGTCGGCCGCCGTCCGGAGCTGGCCGGGATGGGCACCACGGTCAGCGCCCTGGTGATGGTCGACGACCTCGCGGTGATCGCACACATCGGCGATTCCCGCATCTATCTCTACCGCGACGGCTCGCTCACCCAGATCACCACCGACCACACGTTCGTGCAGCGCCTCGTCGAGTCGGGCCGCATCACCCCCGAGGAAGCCCGATACCACCCGCGCCGCTCGGTTCTCATGCGCGTGCTCGGCGACATGGATCCCGATCCCGAGATCGACACGTTCATCATGCCCACCCAGCCCGGCGACCGCTGGCTGCTGTGCTCCGACGGACTCTCGGGAGTCGTGGACGACGCGCACACCGAGAAGGCCCTCGCCGCCGGCAACGCGCCCGGGCGAACCGCCGACGCGCTGCTCAAGCAGGCACTCGACGGCGGAGCGCCCGACAACGTCACGATCGTGATCGTCGACGTGGGCGGCGCGCATCCGATCTTCACCGGCACCGCGACGATCGTCGGATCGGCCTCCACACCGGCCGGCATCGAGGTGCCCGCGGCTCGCCCCGGCCGCTCGAGCTGGCTGCATCCGAACCGTCAGGCGGCGAACGAGCCGACGCACTTCGAGCCCGACGCCGACTTCCTCGAAGAGCTCATCGAAGAGGATCGCCGGCGTGGGCGCCGGCGACGCATCGGCTGGATCGTCGGTCTCGTGCTCGTTCTCGGGCTGCTGGCCACGGCCGGTGTCGTGGCCTATCAGTGGACGCAGACGCGGTACTTCATCGGCGCCGACGAGGACACCGTCGTGATCTACCGCGGCATCCAGCAGGACATCGGTCCGATCTCGCTGTCCACCGTCTACCGGGACACCGGGATCGATCTCGAAGATCTGCCGTCGTTCACCCGCAGCACCGTCGAGCGCACGATCTCGGCCGATTCGCTCGAGGCGGCCGACGTGATCGTCGATCGTCTGCGTGACACCGCGGAGGCCTACGGATGAGCGCGCCCACCGATCAGACCGGCCAGGTCTCCACCGACACCGCGGTCGTGCGGGCGCTGCGCAAGATCCGCGTTCCGCAGACCCGACGCAACCGCGAGCTGGCCCTCATCCTCTTCGCCACCCTCATCAACGGCTCCGCGGTCGCTCTGGTGCAGCTGGGCGCGCTCGGGGCGATCGACGGCACCTTCCTCATCTACACCGGCGCCGTCACCCTGCTGGTGCTCGCACTCCACGTCGTGCTGCGGTTCGTCGCGCTGTCGGCCGATCCGTTCGTCGTGCCCATCGCGACGCTGCTGACCGGTCTCGGCCTCGCGATGATCTACCGCATCGACATCGCCAAGGACGCGACGGGGTGGGATGCCTTCTCGACCCGTCAGCTCGCGTGGGCGGCGATCGCCCTGGCCGGCGCCATCGCTCTCGTCCTGGTGCTGCGCAACTACCGCGTGCTGTTCCGCTACCCGTATCTGTCGGGCCTGATCGGTCTGCTCCTCCTTCTCCTCCCGTTCATCCCGGGCCTCGGAACCGACGCCAACGCCGACGTGTGGGTCTCGCTCGGTTTCGTGTCGTTCCAGCCCGGTGAGCTCGCCAAGATCGCCCTGGCGATCTTCTTCGCCGGCTATCTCGTGCGCACCCGCGAGTCGCTCACCTCCACCGGCACCCGCTTCCTCTGGATGACCTGGCCGCGCGCGCGCGAACTCGGCCCCGTGCTCGTGGTCTGGGTCGTCTCCCTCGGCATCATCGTGATGCAGCGCGACCTCGGCACCGGCATCCTGATCTTCGGCATGTTCATCGCGATGCTCTACGTCGCCACCGGCAAGACGAGCTGGGCGCTCATCGGGGTGGCCCTCGCCGCACTCGGGGCCTTCCTCGCCTCGCGCGTGCTGCCCTACGTCGGCGAGCGCTTCTCGAACTGGCTCGACGCCTTCAACCCCGACACGATCGAGGGCCCGAGCTATCAGCTCGTGCAGGGCATCTTCGGCCTCGCGCAGGGCGGCCTCATCGGCACGGGCCTCGGTCAGGGCCGGCCCCAGCTGACCCCGGTGGCCGAGAGCGACTACATCCTCCCGAGCCTCGGCGAAGAGCTCGGCCTCGTCGGCGTCTTCGCGATCCTCTGCCTGTACATGGTCTTCATCAGCCGCGGCATCCGCATCGGACTCGCCGGACAGGATGACTTCGGCAAGCTGCTCGCGACCGGACTCGCCTTCACCATCGGCCTCCAGGTGTTCATCATGGTGGGCGGTGTCACCCGGGTCATCCCGCTGACGGGTCTGACCACGCCGTTCCTGGCGGCGGGCGGATCCTCCCTCGTGGCCAACTGGCTCATCGTGGCCCTCCTCCTGCGCATCTCCGACGCCGTCCGCAACAAGCCCCGGGTGGTGATCGGATGACCCGCGAACTGCGCCGCCTCAGCATCGTGCTGCTGGCGATGTTCCTCGCCCTGTTCACGTCGGTGAGCGTCATCCAGGTCGTGCAGGCCGATGCGCTGGCGGAGAATCCCGCCAACACGCGCGCGCTCTACGACTCCTACGAGGTGCAGCGCGGATCCATCATCGCCAGCGGCGCGGCGATCGCCTCATCGGTGCCGTCCGACGACGTCTACTCCTGGCAGCGGGTCTATCAGAACGGCAACGTCTGGGCGCCGGTCACCGGATACATCAATCCCGTCCTCGGGTCGGCGACGGGCATCGAGCAGGCGATGAACGCGGAGCTCAGCGGCACCGGCAGCACGCAGTTCCTCTCGCGCATCGAGCGGATCATCACGGGGCAGCCTGCGGCGGGCTCGAACGTCGTGCTCTCGCTCGACGCGACGGCCCAGCAGGCCGCCTACGACGCACTCGGCGACCTGACCGGCGCCGTCATCGCCATCGAGCCCGAGACCGGCCGCATCCTCGCCATGGTCACGAGCCCCGACTACGATCCGAACGCGCTCGCCGCGCACGACACCTCGGCGGTGCTCGACCTCTACGACCAGCTCGAGTCGGACCCGGCGCAGCCGCTGTCCAACCGCGCGATCGGCGGCGACCTCAACCCACCGGGATCGACCTTCAAGCTCGTGACCGCCTCGGCCGCCCTCGCGACGGGGGACTGGACCCCCGAGTCCGAGCTGCCGAACCCGTCGACGTACACCCTCCCCGGCTCGTCCAGTGTGATCCGCAACGCCTCCGGCGGCGCGTGCGGGTCGGGCGACACGGTCACCATCGCGGATGCTCTGCGCCTCAGCTGCAACATCCCCTTCGCCGAACTCGCCGTGGAGCTCGGCGACCAGACGATCCTCGAAGAGGCGGAGAGATACGGCTTCAACGTCGCCTTCGAGACGCCGCTCGCCTCGACACCCTCCAGCTATCCCCGTGGTCTCGACGACGCGCAGACCGCACTCAGCGGCTTCGGCCAGGGGCAGGTCACCGCGACGCCGCTGCAGATGGCGATGGTGTCGGCCGGGATCGCCAACGACGGCATCGTCATGAATCCGCGCATGGTCGACCGGGTCATCGGTCCCGACCTGTCGGTGCAGCAGACGTTCGAGGACACCGAGTTCGGCCGTGCCCTCGAGTCCGACCTCGCCGCGGAGATGGTGACGATGATGGTCGACAACGTCGAAAACGGCGTTGCGGGCGGTGCAAGAATAGACGGAGTGGATGTGGCCGGGAAGACCGGCACCGCAGAGAACGGGACGGATGACCCGTATACGCTCTGGTTCACAGGCTTCGCCCCCGCCGAAGATCCGGAGATCGCCGTAGCGGTCGTGGTCGAAGACGGTGGCGGTCAAGGGCAATCCGGGAGTGGCGACACGATCGCCGCGCCCATCGCGAAGCAGGTCATGGAGGCGGTGCTGGGACAATGAGACCGACGCAGGGTGCGACCTTCGGCGGGCGCTACGAACTGGATTCGCGGATCGCCGTCGGCGGTATGGGCGAGGTGTGGGAGGCCACCGATCACGTCATCGGGCGTACCGTCGCGATCAAGATCCTCAAGGACGAGTACATGGGGGACCCCGGGTTCCTCGAGCGCTTCCGCGCCGAGGCCCGGCACGCCGCGCTCGTGAACCACGAGGGGATCGCGAGCGTCTTCGACTACGGCGAGGAGAACGGCAGCGCCTTCCTCGTGATGGAGCTCGTTCCCGGCGAGGCCCTCTCGACGATCCTCGAGCGTGAGACGTCCCTGTCGACCGACAAGACCCTCGACATCGTCGCCCAGACCTCGGCCGCCCTGCAGGCCGCACACGCCGCCGGTCTCGTGCACCGTGACATCAAGCCGGGCAACCTGCTGATCACCCCCGACGGCCGGGTCAAGATCACCGATTTCGGCATCGCACGAATCGCCGACCAGGTGCCGCTGACCGCCACCGGCCAGGTCATGGGCACAGTGCAGTACCTCTCTCCCGAGCAGGCCTCGGGTCACCCGGCGTCGCCCGCGACCGACATCTACTCGCTCGGGATCGTCGCCTACGAGTCGCTCGCCGGCAAGCGTCCCTTCACGGGCGAGTCGCAGGTCGCCATCGCGATGGCGCAGATCAACGAGCAGGCGCCGCCGCTTCCGGCGACCGTGGCGCAGCCCGTGCAGAACTTCGTCTCGGCGATGATCGCGAAGAAGCCCGAGGAGCGTCCCGGCTCGGCCGCGACGGTGGCCCGCGCGGCGACGGCGCTGCGCCGCGGCGACCTCGCCGCGGCGGCATCCGCCGTACCCGCCATCGCGGGCGGCGAGGCCGGTGACGACGTCACTCAGCTGCTCACCGCCGGGGGCGCGACCGCCGCGGCGACACAGCTGCTGCCCACCGACACCGCCGCGGCACCGCTCGCCGACGGCGAGGAGGAGCCGGAGAAGAAGAAGCGCAGCCCCTGGACGTGGCCGCTGATCGCCCTGATCATCCTCCTCATTCTGGTGCTGGGCGGCACGCTCTGGGCGCTCTTCTTCGCCGGGGATCCGGAACCGGAGCCGACCGCCACGACGTCGTCGGCCACGCCCACCCCGACGCAGACCACGCCCACCCCCACGCCGACCGAGGATCGGGTCGACGTGAGCGCACTGGGCTTGACGGGCCAGACCTGCGACGCCGCGCGGGGCGTCCTTGAGGAGAACGACCTCGTCGCCGACTGCCAGACCGGGAACGCCGCCGGCACCGCCGACCAGGTCGGGATCATCTACGAGGTGAACCCCACCGGCCGCGTGGAGCCGGGGACCACGATCACCCTCACCGCCTACGGTGACCAGGTGGAGATGCCCACGCCCGCGACGCCGTCGCTCGACGCGCAGACCGTCGCACCCGGCGACACCCTCACGGTCACGTGGGAGGGATACAGCTGTCCGGCCGGCGAGGGGTCGCCGAGCTCCTACAACTTCACGGCGACCAACGGCACCTTCTCCAACGGGCAGTCCGAGTCCTCGTTCGGGCAGAGCGAGCGCAACGCGCAGCTGACCGTGCCGAACAACGCGACGGGAACGGTCATCGTGACCTACACCGTCACGTGCAGCGGCGGTGAGGCCGGTCAGCGCGAGTCGCCCGGTTCCGGCGAAGCCACCGCGACGATCGAGCCGGCACCGACGGCTTCCCCCACATCCTGACGCCACCTGGCGGACCGCT
>NZ_DEPK01000155.1:0-5762 GCF_002358725.1 Microbacterium sp. UBA3394 | reverse complement strand
GGACCCGCGACCAGTCGATCCCCTCCGCCTGCTGCCGGACGGCGGCGAGGACCCGCCCGCCCATCGAGCCCCCGGTGAGCGAGATGTGGGCCGTGGCGCCCTCGTCGATGCGCTTGCGCAGCCGGTGAAGGAATCGGTCGGCTACGGCATGCGCGAGAGCGTCGGGATCTGCGGCGATCACGACGCTCTTCTCGACGAGATGCTCAGTCATGCAGACCCTTCGATGGTCGGTCCAGGCGTGTCCACCCTTCGGTGATGACCCGACCGTACAGCACATCGGCGTCCAGACGCCGCAGCTCCTCGGCTAGGCACTCGCGAAGCGTGCGACGCGGGAACGCGAGCTCGTGGGTGGGCTGCCCCGGCTGAGTCAGGACAGCCACGCCGGACTCGGGACGCTCGAGCGTCACCTCGCCGCTCTCTCGGACGAGAGTCACGTTCTTGATGCCGTGAGGCCAGTCGTCGGGGTCGAGGTAGCCCCAATCCACCGGTACGTCGAGGGCGAGCCGGAGCCAGGCGGCGAGCAGCGCCGTGGAGGGTGAGTCGGCGGCGCCACGGACCCGGACGGACGTCACCGGCTCGTAGGGCGGCTGGTCCAGGATCGCGGCCAGCTGCTCGCGCCAGCGCGTGAGGCGTGTCCACGCGAGGTCGGTGTCACCGGGGGCATAGTGCTCGCCCAGCGACGCGACCCACGCCGCAGGGTCGGACTTGGTCGCCGCGTCGGTGATCCGCCGCTGCGCGATGCGGCCGATCGAGGTCTCCGAGACGTGTTCGGGCGTCTGATTCGGCCACCAGACGACGACGGGCGCATCCGACAGCAACAAGCCGGTCACGAGGCTCTCGAGGTTGGAATCGCCCGCTTCGCCGTGTGCGTGCAGCGTCACGACCTCACTCGCGCCGGCGTCGCCGCCGACCCGGATCTGTGCGTCGAGGCGCGGTTCCTCGTCGTCATCGGCGTTGATCATCAGCACGATAACGCGCATCGGGTGTTCGCGGGACGCGTCGTTGGCGGCGTCGATGGCCTCTTCCATCGCGGCCTCGCGCGTGACGATCACGAGCGTCAGAACGCGACCGAGGGCGACGGCGCCGCCTTCCTCGCGGACGCTGACCAGCGCGCGGCTGATCTTGCTGACGGTGGTGTCGGGCAGATCGATGATCACGGGCGCCTCCAAGTGCGGCCATGGCGGGCGAGGAGCTCATCGGCCGATGCCGGGCCCCACGATCCGGGAGCGTATTGTTCGACGGGACCACCTTGCGACTCCCAGAACGCCTCGATGGGGTCCAGGATCTTCCAGGACAGCTCCACCTCCTCGTGGCGGGGGAACAGGGGTGGATCGCCGAGAAGAACGTCGAGGATCAGCCTCTCGTAGGCTTCGGGACTGGCTTCCGTGAACGCGTGGCCGTAGCCGAAGTCCATCGTCACGTCGCGCACCTGCGCGCCGGCGCCGGGCACCTTCGATCCGAAGCGGATCGTGACGCCCTCGTCGGGCTGGACTCGGATGACCAGAGCGTTCTGGCCCTGTCCCGAGGTCTGCGAACGCGTGAAGAGCAGTTCTGGCGCGCGCTTGAACACGACGGCGATCTCGGTGACGCGGCGGCCGAGACGCTTGCCCGTGCGGAGGTAGAACGGGACCCCGGCCCAGCGTCGCGTGTTGATGCCGAGGGTGATGGCGGCATAGGTCTCGGTGGTCGACTGCGGATTCATGCCGTCTTCCTCGAGGAAGCCGAGCACCTTCTCGCCGCCCTGCCAGCCTCCGGCGTACTGGCCGCGTGCGGTGGACGTCGCGAGGTTGTCCGGGAGGGTGACCGCTGCGAGCACCTTCTCCTTCTCGGCGCGCAGGTCAGCGGCGTTGAAGGTGATGGGCTCCTCCATCGCGGTGAGCGCGAGGAGCTGCAGCAAGTGGTTCTGGATGACGTCGCGCGCCGCGCCGATCCCGTCGTAGTAGCCGGCCCGGCCGCCGACGCCGATGTCCTCGGCCATCGTGATCTGCACGTGGTCGACGTAATTGCGATTCCAGATCGGCTCGTAGAGCTCGTTGGCGAAGCGCAGCGCCAGGATGTTCTGGACGGTCTCCTTGCCGAGGTAGTGATCGATGCGGAAGATCGAGTCCGCGGGGAACGCGGAGCGCAGGGCATCGTTGAGCTCCTGGGCGGAATCCTGGTCGTGGCCGAACGGCTTCTCGATCACGACGCGTCGCCAGCGATCGGGTCGGTCGGCGGTGTCGTCGACGAGCCCCGACTTCTTGAGCTGTTCGGCGACGACCGGGAACGCCTTGGGCGGGATGGACAGGTAATACGCGTGGTTGCCCATCGTGCCGCGCTCGATGTCCAGCTTCTCGACCGTCTCGCGCAGACGCACGAAGGCGTCGTCGTCATCGAACTCGCCGGGCACGAAACGGATGCCCTGCAGCAGCTGCTGCCAGGTCTCCTCACGGAACTCGGTGCGCGCATGAGCGCGAACGGCCTCGTGCACGACCTCCGCGAAGTCCTGGTCCTCCCAGTCGCGTCGGGCGAACCCGACGAGGGCGAAACCCGGAGGGAGCAGCCCCCGATTGGCGAGGTCGTAGACCGCGGGCATGAGCTTCTTGCGGGAGAGGTCTCCCGTCACGCCGAAGATCACGAGCGCGCTCGGACCGGCGATGCGGTTCAAGCGGTGATCTTCAGGGTCGCGCAGGGGATTCTGCGCGCGTGAGATCTGGGCCGTCATTCGATTGTTCTCCTATTGCGCCGCTTCGAAGAGGGACATCACGTCGACCTGGGGATCGGTGAGCGTCAGGGTGACGACCGGACGGCCGTGCCCTTCGGCGAGGACGGTGGCGTCGCCGGCGGCCTGTGCGTGGATGAGCTCCCCGAAGGTGAAGGGGCGCCCGGGGATCTCGAGGTCGACGTCGGTGCTCTCGAGGATCTGCAGGAAGACCCCGCGGGCGGGACCGCCCTTGTGGAACTGGCCGGTCGAGTGCAGGAACCGCGGACCCCATCCGAACGTCGTCGGCCGGCCGGAGTCGGCCGCGACGAGTTCGCGCAGCCCCTCGAGCGGTGCGTACTCCAGACGATCGACGTAGGCGTGTATCGCGACATAGCCGTCGTCCGGCACACGAGACCAGAGGGCATCGAGCACGCCGGCTATCGTTCCGGCAGCGGCCAGTGCGGGATCGGACACGCGAACCTCGACGCCGTCGACGACGAACGCCGGGTCGATCGACGGGGGTCGCTCGTCGAGCAGCCCGCGGGCCGCGGCCTTGGCCGATTCGACGTCGGGCTGATCGAACGGGTTGATTCCGAGCAGGCGTCCGGCGATCGCGGTGGCATATTCCCATACGACGAACTGGGCGCCCAGGGAACCGCTCACGAGCACCTCGCCGTGATGGTGCTCGAAGAGGTGGAACTCCGCCGCGTCATCGACGAGTCTCACGACCTGCAGATCCTCCGGCCGGGTTTCGAGCTCGGGGGAGACGGACAGGAGCGGGACAGGGAGGATGCCCGTCCCCTGCTTTCCGGTGGACTCGGCGATCAGCTGCTCGATCCACTCGGGCAGCCCGACGATGTGGGTCCCGTCCGTGACGAGCCCGAGCTTGTCCCGGCGCGGCTCGCCGCCGGCGATCGCGGCCGCGAGAACGAGCGCGGGGTTGCCGGGGTCGTCTATCGCGACTTCGAGCAGCGTGGCCTCGGCTTCATCGAGCAACTCGACGATGTCGACCCCGGCCAGTCCGGCGGGAACCAGCCCGAAGGCGGTCAACGCCGAGTATCGACCGCCGACCGTGGGGTCGGCCGTGAACGTGCGATAGCCCGCGACGCCGGCTGCCGCCTCGAGGGGCGAGCCGGGGTCGGTGACGACCACGATGCGCTCCGCCGGATCGATGCCGACGTCTCGAAAGGCCGCGTCGAAAGCCCGGAGGGCCGAGTCGGTCTCGATGGTCGACCCCGACTTGCTCGAGACGACCAGCACCGTTCGGTCGAGGCCGCCCGCCTCGGCATCACCGTCGATGGCGGCGAGCACCTGCCCCGGCGCCGTGGAGTCGAGGATCGTCAGCGGAACGCCGGCCGTCTGCGCGATGACCTCCGGTGCGAGGGAGGAGCCGCCCATGCCGGCGAGCACGATGCGGGTCGTCCCGTGCGCCACGAGTTCCTCGCGCAGGGCGAGGATCTCGGGGACGAGCGGACGCGATGTGCTGACGGCCTGGACCCACCCCAGCCGGCGGGACGCCTCAGCTTGCGCCGTGGCACCCCACAGGCTGTCGTCACCGGCCGTCAGGGCCGAGGCGACGAGGCTCGAGACGAGACCGGGAAGGGTCCTTTCGACCGCCTCCTCGACATGTCCGGAAAGGTGGAGGTGAAAGCTCACCTCAGGCCTCTGCGGCCTCGGAGAGAGCAGCCTTCACGGTCTCCTGCAGCTCACGCCACGACGCGACGAACTTCTCGACGCCCTCGTCCTCCAGGACCTGCGTGACGTCGGTGAAGTCCACGCCTGCGGCCTCGAGCTGCGAGAAGTAGTCGTGCGACTCTGCATACGAGCCGGTCACGGTGTCGCCGGTGATCTCCGCGTGGTCGAAGGTGGCCTCGAGGGTCTTCTCGGGCATCGTGTTGACGGTTCCCTTGGCCACGAGCTCCGTGACATAGAGGGTGTCCGGCAGGGCCGGGTCCTTCACACCCGTCGATGCCCACAGGGGGCGCTGCACGGTGGCGCCCGCCTCCAGCAGGGCCTTGGCGCGGTCCGAGGCGAACTTCTTCTGGAACAGCTCGTAAGCCAGACGCGCGTTGGCGAGTCCGGCCTTCGACGACAGGGACGAGGCCGTTTCGGTGCCGATGGCCGCGAGGCGCTTGTCGACCTCGGTGTCCACGCGGGAGACGAAGAACGACGCCACCGACTGGAGGGTGGAAATGTCGTGCCCGGCCGCCTGCGCCTTCTCCACTCCGGCGAGGTAGGCGTCGATGACCTCGTCGTAACGCTCGAGGCTGAAGATGAGGGTCACGTTGACGCTGATGCCTGCTCCGATCACCTCGGTGATCGCCGGGAGGCCGGCCTTCGTCGCGGGGATCTTGATGAGCACGTTGGGGCGGTCCACCTTCGCCGCGAGCTTCTTGGCTTCCGCGACGGTGGCATCGGTATCGTGCGCGAGCTCGGGGGAGACCTCGATCGATACGCGTCCGTCGACGCCGCCGGTCGCGTCGAAGACCGGACGGAACACATCCGAGGCGGCCTGCACGTCGTCGGTGGTGATCTCGAAGATCGCCCGTTCGACGTCGGCCCCGTCCTTGGCGAGCACGGATACCTGGCCGTCGTAGGACTCGCCCTTGGCGAGCGCCCCCGCGAAGATCGTCGGGTTGGTCGTGACGCCGGTCACGTTGCGCGTGATGATCAGGTCGGCGAGGTTGCCGCTGGTGATGCGCTGACGAGACAGGTCGTCGAGCCAGATGCTGACGCCCTCTTCGACAAGGCGTGCGGTGGGGGTGCTCATGCGTTCTCCTCGAGGGTTTCGCGGGCGGCGGTGATGACGGCTTCGGTGGTGATGCCGAACTTGTCGAACAGGGTCTGGTAGTCGGCGGAGGCGCCGTAGTGCTCGATCGAGACGGACCGGCCGCGGTCGCCGACGATGCCGCGCCAGCTGAGGGCGAGTCCGGCTTCGACGGAGACGCGGGCGGTGATCGCGGTGGGAAGGACGCTCTCGCGGTAGTCGGCGTCCTGCTCGGCGAACCATTCCAGTGACGGGGCGGAGACGACGCGCACGCCCACGCCGTCGGCCGCGAGGGCTTCGCGGGCGGCGACG
>NZ_DEPK01000263.1:0-15690 GCF_002358725.1 Microbacterium sp. UBA3394 | reverse complement strand
GCCGCCAGCGTGGACGCCTTCATGGATGCCGCGCTCGCGCCCTCGTCTGCACCCTTGCTGTCGATCGAGCTGCGGCATCTGGGCGGTGCGCTTCGTGCCGGGAGCGGCACGGGCGGAGCGGTCTCGACGATCGACGGCGAGGGACTCGTCTTCGCCGTCGGGATCGTCCCCGTCCCGGAGGCTCACGAGCCGGTCCGTGCGGCGGCGCTCGAGGTCGTCCGCCGCTTGCGCCCTCACGCGGCGCCGCGGCTCGTGAAGAACTTCGCGGAACGGCCGGTTGCCGCATCCGACGTGTACGACGAACCCACCCTCGCCCGGCTTCGCGACATCGCTGCCGCGTGGGACCCGGACCGCGTCATCCGCGTCGGCCATCCGCTCGGCTGATTCACACCGCCGTCGACCATTCGCCGGCCATCACAACGACGGCGCACACGAGCGCTGAAACGGCCATCGCCCCCATGAGCCACGCCATCGCGCGGTTGCGGGTGCGCGCCCGCTCGACGGTGAGCGCCACGACGACCATCGCTGCGAACAGCGACGCGGTGAGCACGAGGGCGATCGTCGGAACGAGGATCTGCAGCTGCAGCGTCCCGATGAACAGTGCGATGCAGATCGCGGCGAAGATCGCCCCGGGGATCAGCCATCGTCTGCGCCCGCCCTCCTGCAGCGATCGCTGAGCGCGCACCCGGGTCGGGTCCGGATCGGCCATCGTCGACCTCCCTTCCTCGACGCGCGACGCTACCCCCGCGCATGCGCGCGCCGCACCGGGGTTGACACCCGTCGTCGCGCGTCGCGCCAGCTCGTCGGATCAGTAGACGTCGCGCACGTAGCGCTTCTCGCGGGCCATCCGCGCGAAGTACTCGGTCGCGTCGTCTTCGTCGAGGCCGCCCCAGGTGCGGGCGACCTCGACGAGCGCGCGATGCACGTCGCTGGCCATGCGTGTCGCGTCGCCGCACACGTAGACGTGACCGCCGTCCTCGAGCCATGACCACACGTGCGAGCCCTGCTCGCGCAGGCGGTCCTGCACGTAGACCTTCTGTCGCTGCTCCCGCGAGAACGCCAGACTCAGCTTGGTGAGAAGCCCGTCGCGCTGCCACGACTCGAGCTCGTCGCGGTAGTAGAAGTCGGTCGCGGAGTCGCGCTCGCCGAAGAACAGCCAATTGCGGCCCGCGTGTCCGAGCGCGCGTCTCTCCTGCAGGAAGCCCCGGAACGGCGCGATGCCGGTGCCCGGTCCGATCATGATCATCGGCGCCGTCGGGTCCTCGGGCGGGCGGAAGTGCTTCGTCTGCTGGACGAAGACCGGAACATCGGCGCCGTCGCCGTGATCGGCGAGGAAGGTCGAGCACACGCCGCGGCGCGGCCGCCCCTGATGCTCGAAGCGCACGGCGGAGACGGTCAGCTCCACCTCGTGTGGACTCACCAGCGGGCTCGACGAGATCGAGTAGAGCCGCGGCTGCAGTCGCCCGAGCACGCCGAGCCACTCGTCTGCGCTCGCCGAGACGGGAAGCTCCGCGAGCACATCCACCGCCTGCCGCCCCCACAGCCACTTGTCGAGGTTGAGCGTGTTCCCCTCGCGCAGCAGCGTGGCCAGCTGACGGTCGCGGGTGCGCTCGCCGACGAACCGCAGGAACGGCCGGCCGACGTTCACGATCTCGAGGTGACGCGTCGCCGCCTCGCGCAGCGCGAGCGTGCCGACCCCGTCGAGGTCGACGGCGGCGTCGCCGTCGAGGCCGGTGGCCGACAGCCACGCGTCGACCGCGTGATCACTGTTCACCGGGCGCACCCCCAGGGCATCTCCCGCCCGGTAGGTCAGCTCGTCGTCGACGGCGAGGGAGAAGCGCCGCACGTCTTTGGATGACGCCGTAGCGCTCAGCCGCTCGTTGCGGGTGAGGCGCGTCACCAGCGGCGAGGAGCGGGAATACCGCGTCGCCGTGGGGCTGGCGAGGGGTGGCCGGTCGGCCACGGTGGCCGCCGGTGCCGCATCCGTGCCGATGGCTCGGGCGACCGACTCGTACCAGCGGGTCGGGGCCTTGTCGGCGTCGGGATCGCAGTCGACCCGCGGCACGAGACGCTCGGCGCCGAGCTCGGCGAGGCGTTCGTCGACGCGTCGTCCGTGCCCGCAGAACGCCGAATAGCTCGGGTCGCCGAAGGCGAGCACGGCGAAGCGCACGCCCGGCATGCGCGGTGCCGCCTCGGCCGACAGCTCGCGCCAGAACGCGTCACCGTTGTCGGGGGCGTCGCCGTCGCCGAACGTGCTGCTGACGACGAGCACGACCGGTCGCTCGGCGATCTGCTGCAGCGAGGTGTCGTCCATGCAGACGAGGTCGACGTCGTGCCCGTCGGTGCGCAGTCGTTCGGCGATCTGCACGGCGTGATCTTCGGCGGTGCCGGTCTGCGACGCCCACAGCAGCATCACCCGTTCGCGTGTCTCGGCTGCGGTGGCCGTCGTCGCGGTGCGGCGCGCCAGCATCCCGTTCAGCCAGGCTCGATCGGTCGAGGTGAACGGCGCGGACTCGGGCAGGGTCGCGACGCCGCCGCCCTCCTGCTCGTGCGCCCACAGGAAGCCCTGCAGGAAGGCGCTCTGCTCGGGCGTGAGCGTGGGCGGCGGCACGGGCTGCAGCCCCAGCCCGGTGATCGCCGGTGCGGGCTCGCCGGCGTCGTGCGCCGGGTCGGGCGAGGTCGGCTCGGCGGCCGGCTCCACCTCGAGCGACACGGGAACGGAGGCCTTCGTCACCGCGACGGCGGCGATCTTGAACTCGGGCTGGAACGACAGCGGATCGACGGCGTCGTTCGTCACGGCGTTCACGGCCAGGTACTCCCCGTAGACGTCGTTCCAGTGGAACGGGGCGAACAGCGCCCCGCGCTGCACACGATCGCTCACCGCCGCCGGCAGCACGGCCCGGCCTCGCCGCGACGCGATCTCGACCGCGTCGCCGTCGGCGACCCCCAGCCGCGCGGCGTCGTCGGGGTGGATCTCCACGAACGGCTTGGGGTTCAGCGCGTTCAGCTTGGCGACCTTGCCGGTCTTGGTCATCGTGTGCCAGTGGTGGGGGAGACGCCCGGTGTTCAGCACGAACGGGAAGTCGTCGTCGGGCATCTCCTTCGCCGGCATGTGCGGTCGGGGATGGAAGACCGCCCGGCCGCTCTCGGTCGCGAACGCCAGCGGCGGCACCGTGCCGTCGTCGCGGGTGCGCAGCGGGCTCGAGGTGCCGTCGTTGACGTAGCGGATCGGATGCCGGCCGTCGCCGTCGCCGCTCTCCGGCGGACTCGGCCACTGCACCGGCGTGCGCGCCAGGCGCCCGTAGTCGACGCCGCGCAGGTCGTACCCGGTCTTGGGGTTCGAGAAGGCGCGGATCTCCTCGAACACCTCCGCCGCCGACGCGTACGAGAACGCGTCGCCGAAACCCATCGCGGTCGCAACACCGGCGATGATCTGCCAGTCGGGCATCGAATCGCCGACGGGGTCGGCGGCCTGGTTCAACAGGGTCAGCGTGCGCTCGGAGTTGACCGAGACCGAGGTGGACTCCGCCCACAGCGCCGCCGGTAGCAGCACGTCGGCATAGGCATTGGTCTCGGTCTCGACGAACACGTCCTGCGTGACGACGAGCTCGCAGGCTTCGAGGCCCCGGATCACCGTGCCGCGGTTGGCGACCGAGGCCACGGGGTTGGTGCAGATGATCCAGGCCGCCCGGATGTCTCCGTCGGCCATCTTCTCGAACATCTCGACCGTGCCGCCGCCCACCCGGGTGTCGATCGCGCCCTCCGGCAGGCCCCACACGTTCTCGACGAACGCCCTGTCCTCCGCCGACACCACACTGCGCTGGCCCGGCAGCCCCGGACCCATGTAGCCCATCTCGCGCCCGCCCATCGCGTTGGGCTGACCCGTCAGCGAGAAGGGGCCCGCTCCCGGCCGGCAGATGGCGCCGGTGGCGAGGTGCAGGTTGATGATGGCGTTGGTGTTCCACGTGCCGTGCGTCGACTGGTTCAGGCCCATCGTCCAGCACGACATCCACGCCCCCGCCTCGCCGATCCAGCGGGCCGCGGTGCGCAGGTCGTCCTCGGACAACCCGGTCAGCTCGGCGACGGCGTGCACCGGATAGTCGGCGAGCAGCTCCGGCATCCGCTCCCACCCCTCGGTCGAGGCGGCGATGAACTCCTCGTCGAGCGCACCGTCGTCGTGCAGCAGGCGCAGCAGGCCGTTCATGAGGGCGAGGTCGGTGCCGGGGGCGATCGGCAGGTACAGGTCGGCCTTGTCGGCGGTGGCGGTGCGGCGCGGGTCGACGACGATGAGCTTCGCGCCGGCCTTCACCCGATCCATCATCCGAAGGAACAGGATCGGATGCGTGTCGGCCATGTTCGAGCCGATGACGAAGAAGACGTCGGCGTGGTCGAAGTCGTCGTACGACCCGGGCGGGGCGTCGGAGCCCAGCGACAGCTTGTAGCCGGTGCCGGCGCTGGCCATGCAGAGCCGCGAGTTGGACTCGATGTTGTTCGTGCCGATGAAGCCCTTCGCGAGCTTGTTCGCCAGGTACTGCGCCTCGAGCGACATCTGTCCCGACACGTACAGCGCGACCGCATCGGGGCCGTGCTCGTCGATCACCGCCCGCAGCCGCCCGCCGGTCTCGGCGATGGTCTCGTCCGTCGGCCGTGGCTCCAGAGGCGCGCCGCGCTCCGGCCGCGCCATCGCCGTCTCCACACGACCGCCGGCGGAGAGCATGTCGGCGCTGGTGGCGCCCTTCGTGCACAGCCGGCCGCGGTTGGTCGGATGCTCCTTGTCACCGCGCACCTTCACCACGCGGCGGCGGCCGCTGTCGGGATCCACCGCGACATCCAGCACCATCCCGCAGCCGACTCCGCAGTAGGAGCAGGCCGAGCGCACCGAGGTCGTCGGCGTCAGGGAAAGGGAGGATGTCACGGCGGACCCCGTCTCAGATGCGCACGCCGGCGCGCCGGCCGCCGCGCAGGTAGACGATTCCGGTGAGGGCGAGCATCACCGCGTAGGCGACGACGAACCACGACAGCCCCGCCTCGTACCCGCCGGTCGCGGTCTTCGAGGCGCCGAGCGCCTGGGGGATGACGAACCCGCCGTACGCGCCGATCGCGGAGATGAGCCCGAGTGCCGCCGCGGCCTTGCGCTGCGATCCCATGTCGCCGGCGGTGCGGTGGGCGTCGGCCGAGCCCGCTCGCCACGCGAACACCGTCGGGATCATCCGGTACGTCGCGCCGTTGCCGATGCCGCTCGCGGCGAAGAGCACGAGGAACAGCGCCAGGAAGAGCCAGAAGCTGCCGAGCGGCAGGGTGAGCACCACCGTCACGACCACCACGGCCATGACCGCGAACGAGGCCATCGTCATGGCGGCTCCGCCGAAGCGGTCGGCCAGGCGTCCGCCGTAGGGACGCGACAGCGATCCGACGAGCGCCCCGAGGAAGGCGAGGGACAGCGTCGCCGACCCCACCTGGAAGGTCGAGAACTCGGGGAACTGGTCGGCGATGAGCTTGGGGAACACCCCCGCGAAGCCGATGAAGGAGCCGAACGTGCCGATGTAGAGCACGGCGAGCACCCACAGGTGCGGCTCGCGCAGGGCCGCGAGCGACGCGGCGACGTCGGCCCGCGCGTGCGACAGGTTGTCCATGCGGAGGGCGGCACCGATCGCGGCGACGAGGATGAGCGGCACCCAGATCCAGCCCGCGAGCGGCAGGTTGAGGGTGACGCCGGCACCGATCGTGATGGCGATCGGCACGATGAACTGCGCGACCGATGCGCCGAGGTTGCCGCCGGCGGCATTCAGGCCGAGCGCCCAGCCCTTCTCGCGCTGCGGGTAGAAGTAGGTGATGTTCGACATCGACGACGCGAAGTTGCCGCCGCCGACACCGGCGAGCGCCGCCACGGCGAGCATCACGCCGAAGGGCGTGTCGGGGTTGCCGACGCACAGCGCGAGTCCGATCGCGGGGAGCAGCAGCAGGAGGGCGGAGATGATCGTCCAGTTGCGGCCGCCGAACTTCGGCACCATGAAGGTGTACGGGAAGCGGAGGGTCGCGCCGACGAGGCTCGGCATGGAGATGAGCCAGAAGGTCTGAGTCGTGTCGAACGAGAATCCGGCGGCCGGCAGCGCGACGACCACGATCGACCAGAGCTGCCAGACGACGAAGCCGAGGAACTCGGCGAAGATCGACCACCGCAGGTTCCGCGCCGCGATGGGCCGGCCGACGGTGTCCCACTGCGCACGGTTCTCGGGGTCGTAGCCGTCGAGCCAGCGCCCGGGGCGCGCGACGATCGGCGGCGCCGCCGACGTGTCTGCGGGTGGTGTCGCGACGTGGGTGGGGCGTTCGTCGAGGGATGTCATGGCGGTACTCCTCAGAGGGCTCGAGGCGGGGTGGAGCGTCGGATGAGGGTGGTGCGGCGACGTCGTCAGGGGACGACGTCGGTCGGCCGGTCGTATCGATCGACCACGATCTGGACGAGCTCGGGAGGGACGGGCGGGTCGGCGGTCAGGAGGGGAGCGGTGGTGACATCGGCTCCGGCGCGGGCCGCGAGATCGGCGAAGTAGCCGGGTGCCAGCAGATACGTCGAGACCACGACGCGTCCGCGCGTCGACGCGCGCACGTCGGCGACCGCGTCGGCGACGCGCGGCTGAGCGGCGGAGATGAACGAGGTGGTCACCGGCCGGCCGAGCTCGGCCGACAGCATCTCACCGGTGATGCGGCAGTCCTCGACGGCGCGTTCGTCGCTCGACCCGGCCGCGGCGAGCACGACGGCGTCATCGGTGCGCAGACCCGCTTCACGGAGCCGTCGGGCGAGCACGGTCACCAGGCGCTGGTCGGGCCCGAGCGCGCGCGTCACCGTCACCTCGCGGTCGCTGTCCCCGGCGGCTTCGGCGAGGTCCACGTGCACGTGATAGCCCGTCGACAGCAGCAGCGGCACGATCGTCGCGGACGACTCCGGAGGGAGGCCGGCCAGCACGCTCGGCACGTCGGGCTGCTGCACGTCGACGTGGGCATCCGCCACCGTCAGCTCGCCGCGCGCGGCGCGCACCGCGTCGACCAGCGCGGCCACGGCACGGCGACCGTCGAGGTCGGAGGTGCCGTGGGATGCGGCCACCAGCGCGCGAGCCGGGGCGACCGAGATCGAGCCGTCGGTCTCACGCACCCGCCACACCGGAAGGCTCAGCGCGCCGGGCTTCGTGTAGCACTCGCCGGTCTCGAGGTCGAAGACGTCTTTGTGCAGCGGCGAGGCGATCGTCGCACGGTCGCCGCGGGAGCCCACGATTCCGCGGGACATCACGCAGGCCCCGGTCGCGGGGTCGGCGTTGGAGACGGCCGCGATGCGACCGTCGGGAAGCAGGAAGACGGCGACCTGCTGACCACCGACGAGAGCCGCCTCGCCCCAGCCGGGCTCGAGGTCGCTCCGGCGGCAGACCGGCGTCCACACCGTCGGCGGCGCCGAGCTGTCGAGGATCGCGGATGTCGTGTTCACGCCGTCGACTGTAGGAAGCGCACGTTTCCTGGCGTGTGCCGCGGCCGTGTCGTGGTCGTAACGGTTCCCTCACGCGCCGCATACCCGCACGTGAGGCGCCCGTCACACGGCGTTACGGAGGCGCAACAGCTGTGGAACCGCGCCTGCCTAGTGTGGGGCCCACGCCCGTTCGGTCGGGGCCGATCGGTCCCGTCCCGAACCCAGCACCGAAGCGAGAATCGCATGAGCCCCTCACGTCACGTCATCGTCGTCGGCGGTGGACCCGCAGCCCACCGCCTCGTCGAGTCGCTGCTCGCCCGCGACGACGACGCCCTGCAGATCACGGTCTTCGCCGACGAACCGCATCGTCCCTACGATCGGGTGGCGCTCAGCCGACGGCTCGACGGCACGCACGACCTCACGCTGCCGACCGCGGTGTGGGAGCACGACCGCGTCACACTGCGCACCGGAGAGCGCGTGGAGGCCATCGATCCGACCGCGCGCACCGTGACGACGCCGAGCGGCGTGACCGGCTACGACGAGCTCGTGCTCGCCACCGGATCCTCCGCCACGGTGCCGCCCATCGACGGGTGCGAATCGGGCCGCGTCTACCGCACCGTCGACGACGTCGACGCGCTCGTCGAGGAGATCTCGGCCTTCTCCGCGCGCCACGGCCGAGCCGCCAACGTGCTCGTCGTCGGCGGCGGCCTGCTCGGGCTCGAGGCCGCCGGGGGAGCGGCGCGGCTGGGGGCCAACGCCGCGATCGTGCACTCGGGCCGGTGGCTGATGTCGGCGCAGCTCGACGAGGGCGCGGGGCAGGCCCTCGGCCGCATCATCGCCGCCGCCGGCATCCGGCTACACCTCGGGGTGCGCCCCACGGAGATCCTCACCGGCCCGTCCGGCCGCGTGCTGGGGGCGAGCCTGACCGACGGCACCTCGGTGAGCGCCGACATCGTCGTCTTCTCGATCGGCATCACCGCCCGCGACGAGCTCGCGCGCGACGCGGGCCTCACGCTGGGTGCACGGGGCGGGGTGGCCGTGGACGACACCTGCGCCACGAGTGCGCCGCACGTGTGGGCGATCGGCGAGGTCGCCGCGATCCGCGGCGAGGCGACGGTGGGCCTCGTGGCGCCCGCGAACGCGATGGCCGAGGTGGTGGCCGACCGCATCAGCGGCGGCGAGGCGCTCTTCCCGGGCGTCGACGACGCGACCAAGCTCAAGCTCGCCGGCGTCGACGTGGCGAGCTTCGGCGACGCGATGGCGCGCACCGAGGGGGCCCTCGAGGTCGTCTATGCCGATCCCGCGCGCGGCCTGTATCAGAAGCTCGTCGTCTCGGATGACGCCAAGACGCTGCTCGGCGGCATGTTCGTCGGCGACGCCGCGCCCTACTCGACCCTGCGTCCGCTGCTCGGTCGCGAGCTCGGCGCCGAGCCGAGCGCGTTCCTCGCCGCCGCCGGCGCCGAGCCTCCCGCGGGAGGCGAGCTGCCCGACGACGTGCAGATGTGCTCGTGCAACAACGTGTCGGTGGGGGAGGTGCGCCACGCGGTGCGCGAGGGATGCACCGACCTGGGGGAACTGAAGGCGTGCACGCGTGCCGGCACGCAGTGCGGGTCGTGCGTGCCGCTGGTGAAGAAGCTGCTCGAGACCGAGCTCACCAAGGCCGGCGTCGAGGTCTCGAAGGCCCTGTGCGAGCACGTTTCCCTGAGCCGGGCGGAGCTGTTCGAATCGGTGCGGATCCTCGGCCTCTCCAGCGCCGAGGCCGTCTTCGCCCGGTTCGGCACCGGGCTCGGCTGCGACATCTGCAAGCCGGTGATCGCCTCGGTGCTCGCCAGCCAGACCAACGGGTACATCCTCGACGCGGGGCAGGGTCCCCTGCAGGACACGAACGACCGCGCCCTGGCGAACATGCAGCGCGACGGCACCTACTCGGTGGTGCCCCGCATCCCCGGCGGAGAGATCACGCCGCAGAAGCTCAAGGTCATCGCCGAGGTCGCCGAGCAGTTCGACCTCTACACGAAGATCACCGGCGGCCAGCGCATCGACCTGTTCGGCGCCCGGCTCGAGCAGCTGCCCGAGATCTGGCGCATCCTCGTGGACGCCGGCATGGAGTCGGGTCAGGCCTATGGCAAGTCGCTGCGCACGGTGAAGTCGTGCGTGGGTTCCACGTGGTGCCGCTACGGCGTTCAGGACTCCGTCGGCATGGCCGTGTTCCTGGAGGAGCGGTACCGGGGTCTTCGCTCCCCGCACAAGTTCAAGCTCGGGGTCTCCGGATGCGCGCGCGAGTGCGCCGAGGCGCGCGGCAAGGACATCGGCGTGATCGCCACCGAGCAGGGCTGGAACCTCTACGTGGGAGGCAACGGCGGCTACCAGCCGGTGCACGCGCAGCTGCTGGCCAGCGACCTCGATGACGAGACGCTGGTGCGCTACATCGACCGCTACATCATGTACTACATCCGCACCGCCGACCGGCTGCAGCGCACGGCGCGGTGGCAGGAGGACCTGCCCGGGGGCCTCGACCACGTGCGTGACGTGGTGTGCGAGGACTCGCTCGGCCTCGCCGCCGAGCTCGAGGCTGCGATGGCCTCGCACGTGGGCACGTACCGCGACGAGTGGGCGGCGACCCTCGCCGACCCGGAGCGCCTCAAGCGCTTCCGTTCCTTCGTGAACGCGCCGTCGACACCCGACCCCGGCATCCGCAAGGTCTCCGAGCGCGGACAGAGCCGCCCGGCGTTCGCGCACGAGCGCGTGATGCTCGCCGGCCCGGTGATCCCGGTGCGGGATGCGGCCGCGGAGGAGGTGGGCTGATGCGCGCCGAGATCGACCTCACGGGGCGCCTCGTGCTCGTCGTCGGCCGCGCCGACCGCGCTCGCCGCGCGGTCGCGCGATACCGCGCCGCCGGCGCGAGCGTCGAGGTCGCGGACGCCGACACCGCCCTCGCGCGCCTCGAGGATGCCATCGGCGACGGCGCGGTGCCGGATGTCATCGCGTGGGTCGAGGGCGATGAGCAGACGCGGGATCGCCTGCGAGACAGCGCCCGGATCGCCCGCGCCGTGATGCTCTCCGACGACCCCGTCGCGCCCACGCCGCGCGGGCACGTCAGCCTGATCGGCAGCGGCCCGGGGGATCCGGAGCTCATGACCATCGCGGGGCTGCGCGCGCTCGCCGAGGCCGACGTCGTGCTGCACGATCGGCTCGGCCCCTCGCACGTCGTCGCGGAGTACGCGCCCGGCGCTCTCTTGATCGATGTGGGAAAGACACCCGGACACCACGCGGTTCCCCAGCGCGAGATCGAGCGGATCCTGCTCGAACACGCCGCGCGCGGCCTGCGCGTGGTGCGGGTGAAGGGCGGCGACCCGTTCGTGTTCGGGCGAGGGGGCGAGGAGGTCGTGGCGTGCCGTGCCGCGGGTGTTCCGGTCACCGTCATCCCGGGTGTCAGCAGCGCGGTCTCGGTGCCGTCCGCGGCGGGCATCCCCGTCACCCACCGCGAGGTCTCCCGCGCGTTCACCGTCGTCTCGGGTCATGCGCCGTTCTCCGAGGAGGAGCTCGGGCACCTCGTCGGGCTCGGCGGCACGCTCGTCGTGCTCATGGGCGTGGGCACCCTCCCGCATCTGGCGGCCGGCCTGCAGCGCCACGGCATGGCTGCCGATATGCCTCTCGCGATCCTCGAACGTGGATTCTCCGCCGCTCAGCGGGCGGTCGCCACGACGGTGGGTGAGGTGGTCTCGCTGCTGCCCACGGTCAAGCCGGTCTCGCCGGCCGTCATCGTCATCGGCGAGGTCGTGGGCGTCACCGGGCCGGTGGGGTGGGGGATCGGTGAGATCCTGTGCCAGGATGAGGCTCTCACGGCGCCCGAAGCTCGCGCCGCCGATCTCGCCATCTGACCCGGGAGGTGCGGGTGCACGCGACGCCTGAGGAGACATCCGAACCCACGGTGCCCGGATTCCGAGCGGATCAGCTGGAGGGCTTCCGGATCGGGGTGACCTCGGACCGCCGTTCGGAGGACCTCATCGCGGGGTTCGAGCGTCGCGGCGCGGAGGTGCTCCACGCACCCACGATCCGGATGACCGGGGTCTCCGACGACGCGGTCGTGGTGGCTGAGACGCGTGCGATCATCGAGGCGCGACCGGACTACCTGCTCGCGACCACGTCGTACGGCATGCGGCGCTGGGTGGAGTTCGCCGACGCCGCCGGCGTGGGCGACGACCTGCACGACGTGCTCAGCGACGCACGCATCCTCGTGCGCGGACCGAAGGCCCGCGGCGCGGTGCGGGCCGCCGGGCTCGACGACGTGGGAATGAGTGAACGCGAGACGACCACATCGCTGGTGGACCTCGTGCTGCGCCACGACGTCGCCGGAAAGGTGGTCGCCGTTCAGCTGCACGGCTTCACCGATCAGACCCAGCTCGAGCGCCTCGCTGCCGCGGGAGCCCGCGTGCTCACCGTTGCGCCCTACCGGTGGACGGCCCACGAAGACGAAGCCCGGGTGCTGCGACTGATCGACACGATCTGCGCCGGCGGACTCGACGCCGTCACCTTCACCAGCGCGCCGGCCGTGGAGGCGCTGTTCAACGTCGCGAGCGCGGCCGGCCGACTTGACGCCGTTCAGGCCGCCCTGCGCGAGCGCGTGGTCGCCGCCGCGGTCGGGCCGGTGACCGCCGCGCCGCTCGTGGAAGCCGGGGTGCTCCCCATCGTTCCCGATCGGTTCCGCATGGGCGCCCTCATCCGGCTCGTGTGCGAACACCTGGAGTCATCGGCCGTGCTGCGCGCCCAGACCGAGGTCGGCACGGTGGAGCTCCGCGGCCGTCTCGTGGTCTGCGACGGTCGCTCGGCCGTGCTCGGACCGGTCGCGCTGTCGCTGTTCCGCACGCTCATGATCGCCGAGGGAACGACCGTATCGCGAGGAGAGCTGGCCGAATCGGCGCCGGAGCGGCTGGACGACCACGCCGTCGACGCCGCGATGAGCAGGCTCCGGCAGGCGCTCCCCGACGCCCGGGTCGTCGCGACCGTGATCAAGCGCGGCTACCGACTCGCCCTTCCTGTCTGAGGCCACCGGTCTCGCTGCGAGGTCGCGAGACGCTTGGGCGTGTCGTCGGGCGACGACGTACCGTGGAAGCGGATCGTCATCCGACGGAAGGCAGGGGAATGAAGATCGTCGCGTCATCGGACTGGCGGGACGGTCTCCCGTACGACAAGCCCATCCGGGTGGCCGACGTGGCCGACGGCGAACCGGCGCGCTGCTTCTCGTGCGGCGCCGACTCCGATCCGGTCGCCCGCACCGAACTGTGGGCGGTCAAGCACCGGCATCCGAAGAACCACAGCGGCTACGTGCGGTTCTACTGCAGTGCGCACGTGCCCGCATCCCCGGCCGCCGCGCCCCCGACCACGCCTCGCCGCGGCTCGGCACCGCGCGCGCAGCGTCGCCCCGCCCCGGAGCGCCGTGCCGCACCGCGCCGCGTGAGCTCCGTCGAGCCGATCGCCCGCGCGAAGTGCCCCGACTGCTTCATCGAGGTCTCGGCCACCGGCGAGTGCGGCATGTGCGGGCAGCGCGTGAGCTGACCCGGCGCCGCGCGACATCCGCTAGCGATCGGCTCCGCCGGTCTCAACCCCCTAGCCCTGGTTTCGGAGGCGGGAGAGCGTGGGGAGATGGCATCCCACGACACCGATCTCGCACGCCTGGACGCCTGGTGGCGCGCCGCGAACTACCTCAGCGTCGGCCAGATCTACCTCCTCGACAACCCGCTGCTGCGCCGGCCGCTCGCCGCGGAGCACGTCAAGCCCCGACTCCTCGGTCACTTCGGCACGGTGCCGGGGCTCACCCTGATCTACGCGCACGCGAACCGGGTGATCCGCGAGCGCGACCTCGACGCGATGTTCATCGCCGGTCCCGGGCACGGCGGTCCGGGCATGGTCGCCGCGGCCTGGCTGGACGGAACCTACTCGGAGCTGTATCCCGAGGTCACTCGGGACGCGGAGGGGATGCAGCGCCTGTTCCGGCAGTTCTCGTTCCCGGGCGGCATCCCGAGCCACGCCGCCCCGGAGACACCCGGGTCGATCCACGAGGGCGGGGAGCTGGGGTACTCGCTGAGCCATGCCTACGGGGCGGTGTTCGACAACCCCGATCTGACGGTGTTCTGCGTCGTCGGAGACGGCGAGGCCGAGACCGGGCCGCTGGCGACCGGATGGCACGGGAACAAGTTCGTCGACCCCCGCACCGACGGAACGGTCGTGCCGATCCTGCACCTGAACGGCTGGAAGATCGCGAACCCGACGGTGCTGGCGCGCATCCCCGAGTCGGAGCTGACGGACCTGCTGCGCGGATACGGCCACGAGCCGATCTTCGTCACCGTCGACGCGGCGAACCCGCACGGCGAGGTGCATCACCGCATGGCCGAGGCGATGGACGAGGCGCTCGATACGATCGCGCGGCAGCGGAGCGACCTGACCGTCGTGCGTCCGCGCACGCCCATGATCGTGTTGCGTTCGCCGAAGGGCTGGACCGGACCCGTCGAGGTCGACGGTGAGCCCGTCGAAGGCACGTGGCGCGCCCACCAGGTGCCGGTCGACGCCGCACGCGACGACGACGAGCACCGCCGCATCCTCGAGGGCTGGATGCGCTCCTACAGGCCCGAGGACCTCTTCGACGACGACGGACGCCCCGTCGACGCGATCGACCGGGCCACGCCCCAGGGCACCCGGCGGATGTCGGCGAACCCGCACGCCAACGGCGGCCTACTGCGACGTGAGCTCGACCTGCCGGACATCGCCGATCACCTGTCGGGTCTCGAGCCGGACGGCTCCGCCGAACGCTCGGCCATGGGCGAGCTCGGGCACTATCTGGCCGAGGTGATCGAGCGCAACCCGACGGACTTCCGGCTGTTCGGACCCGACGAGACCGCGTCGAACCGGCTTGCGCCCGCGGTGTTCGAGGCGAGCGGGAAGCGGTGGAACGCCGGCTCCGACCCGCGCGACGAGAACCTCTCGCGCACGGGGCGCATCATGGAGGTGCTCAGCGAGCATCAGGCGCAGGGCTGGCTCGAGGGATACCTCCTCACCGGCCGGCACGGGCTCTTCGCGACGTACGAGGCCTTCGTGCACATCGTCGACTCGATGTTCAACCAGCACGCCAAGTGGCTGGAAGCGGCCTCCGGCATCCCGTGGCGAGCACCGCTGTCGAGCTTCACCTACCTGCTCTCCAGCCATGTGTGGCAGCAGGATCACAACGGCTTCACCCATCAGGATCCCGGCTTCCTCGACCTCGCCGTGAACAAGCGCGCCGACGTCGTGCGCGTCTACCTCCCGCCGGATGCCAACACGCTCCTGGCGACCGTCGACCACTGCCTGCGCACCACCGACCGCATGAACGTCGTCGTCGCCGGCAAGCAGCCGGCACCGCAGTGGTTCACCCCCGACGAGGCGCAGCGCCATCTCGCCCGCGGTGCGAGCCGGCTCGCGTGGGCGGGCACCGACGCGGACGGGGTGGATGCCGTGCTCGCCTGCGCGGGAGACGTTCCGACCGAAGAGGTGGTCGCCGCGGCACGGCTGTTGCGCGAGGAAGCGCCGGGACTGCGGGTGCGGGTGGTGAACGTGATCGACCTGATGCGGCTGCAGACGCCCTCGCAGCATCCGCACGGCATGGACGAGGAGTCCTTCGACGAGCTGTTCCCGCCGGAGGTGCCGATCATCTTCGCCTTCCACGGCTACCCCTGGCTCGTCCACCGCCTCGCGTACCGGCGCGCGGCGCATCCCCACCTCCACGTGCGGGGCTACACCGAGCGGGGCACGACGACGACGCCTTTCGACATGCGCCTGCTCAACGACATCGACCGGTACCGGCTGGCGGCCGACGTGCTCGATCGTGTTCCCGGAGCCGCGGATCGCCACGCTCCGCTCCGGGCACAGCTCGACCGGCGTCGGGAGGAGGCGCGCGCCTACACGCGGGACCACGGGGTCGATCATCCTGCGGTCGCCGGCGGGGCCGAGCGAGGAGCGTCTAGCTCACCGACCGGCACAGTTCAACCCATCGACGCCGGGTGATCAGCACACGTACCGTCGGAGAATGAGAAGCGAGGGAGCGTGATGCGTCGGCACCAGTTCGTCATCGACGACAGGACGTACGTCGTCTCCGAGGAGGACCTCGCCGAAGACACCAAGCAGGCGGTGCTCGAGGCGGTGCGCGATGGCGGCGGCTACGTCGAATTCGCGACCACCGAGGCCACGGTCACCGATGTGCTGATCAC
>NZ_DEPK01000042.1:0-2509 GCF_002358725.1 Microbacterium sp. UBA3394 | reverse complement strand
CAGCGGATGAAGGTTGGCCAGCTCGGTCGACCCGCCGTCTTCCCACGCGATCGAGTGGTCGATCTCGCATCGCTCCGCCGGCATCCCGCAACCGGGACCCATGCATCGCCCGGCGCGCCATCTCACGATGTCGCGAAGCGCCTTCGGTGTTCGATACCGATCGCGGCCGAAGGACAGCACCGACCCGGTCTCAGGGTGGGTGAGCACGCGCATCCATTCACGTGCTCCGCCGCACAGTTCGCGAGCCTTGGAGTGGGGGATCGGCCCGAGTCCGTCGATCGTTGCGGGCTCGGCCCCTGCCGGTTGCTCGTCTTCCAGCAGGGCGAGCGCCGGCACCGTGACGACCACCGTCGCGCGGATGCCGCGCGCTTCTGCCGGCACGTGATCCGTCGTGCCGTCGATGAGGAGGTCACCGAACACGTCTGCGCGCACCTGGTCGAGCGTGCGTTCCTCGCCCTCGGCGGTGGTGATCGCCTTGCCCATCGCGGTCAGGCGCTGGTGAATCGCCTGTGCCTCGACCGCGGGCATGTGGGCTCCGAGCCACGCCATGCCGTCGCCGAGCGTTTCCAGCACGACACGGCGCTGCTCGAGCGCCTGCTCGTGGCGCTCCTCGAGGGTGCTCGCGCGGTGGGTCTCGATGAGCCGGCGTAACATGCGCCGGAAGGGACCGATCTGCAGGTTCTCGGCGGCGTCCAACGCCTCGGGCAGAAGAAGCGCGGCCGCCTCGGCGCCGACCTCGTCGAGCCCGGCGACCAGCACGTGGCTCTTGTCGTCGTCGATGCGCCCGGCGTGAAGCGAGTGCCACACCTCGGGATAGCGATGCACCAGGGCCTCGGCGTGAAGGAGCATCGCCTCCGCGACGTACTCCGAGACGCGCAGTGCGGCGGCCAGCTCGAGACGCACGGATCGGAACGCGACCGAGGCCAGGTCGACGCTGAAGGCCGTCGCCTCGTCGACGGCGCGTCGTCGCATCCCATCGATCGCGGCATACCGTTGAGCGACGAACTGCATCATCGTCTGGGTGAGGTCGAGCACGTCGTCGAGCTCGTCGGGCTGCTCGGCGGCTGCCTCCATGAGCACCGAGACGGGAATGTCGACGGGCGGCATGTCGCCTTCGTCAAGCCACTCGTCGGGGTCGATGTCCATGCTCAGACACTAGAACATACCTCCGACATCGCTTCGGAGGCGGTCGACGGCTGTGGATACCGAGCGCCGTCCACATCCGCGTGCCGTTCAGTGCATCCACAGAACCCGTTGCGAGAATATCGGCAAAGCGCCGTCGGCTAGACTCGACGCCGTTCGACGGATGCCGCTGCGGCGGCCTCGTCGGGAGGGTTGTCCGAGCGGCCGATGGAGCTGGTCTTGAAAACCAGTGGGCAGCGATGTCCCGTGGGTTCGAATCCCACACCCTCCGCCACAGCATCGTGGTTGGCGCGATCCGAACCCGGGAGCGCGCCGACGTGCGGTGGGCGACACCCGAGAGGATCCGAGTGAGTCAGAGCAAGCGTGGTCGGCGCACCGTCGCACGACACGGCGAGCTGAAGTCGCCGCATCCCGCCGGTCTGCTGGCGAAGATCATCGGCATCGTCGCCGCCGTCGTCTTCGTCGCGGGTGCGGGCGTCGCCGCTTACACCGCCTACGACATCACGGCGAGCTTCGCCGACGAGGCGGTTGCGCTCGAGGGTCAGGATGCCGTGCCGCCCGACATCGGTGCGATCGAGGGTGGCGTCAACATGCTCGTCGTCGGCACGGACGAGTGCGAGGCGGAGTATGCCTACCTATTCGGCGATCGCTGCACGGGTGCCGACGCCGAGGGGCAGCTCAACGACGTCAATCTCCTGGTCCACATCTCCGATGAGCCGCGACGCGTCACGGTCATCTCCTTCCCGCGCGACCTCATGTCGGCCCAGCCGGAGTGCACCGATGAAGACGGGGGCGTCAACTCGGCGGTCAGCTACACGCAGCTCAACACGGCGTGGAGCCGCGGCGGCCTGAACTGCGCTGTGAAGACCATCTCCGAGCTCAGTGGCATGAACATCCCCTTCGCCGCCAAGGTGAGCTTCGGCAATGTGATCAACATCACCGACGCGATCGGGGGAGTCGACGTCTGCATCGGCAACGGCGGCATCCAGGACCGGTATACGGGCATCGATTGGCCGGCGGGGACCCGCAACATCCAGGGCGTGGAGGCGCTGCAGTTCCTGCGCACGCGTCACGGACTCGAGAATGGCAGCGACCTGGCGCGCATCAGCAACCAGCAGCAGTACATGTCGTCGCTCGCGCGCAAGCTCGTCAGCGACGAGGTGCTGTCTAACCCCTCGACGCTGCTGCAGCTCGCGACCACCGCGGTCGACAACGTGACCCCCAGCCAGAGCCTCACCAACCCGATGACGCTCGTGCAGATCGCGCTCGCGGTGAAGGATGTGCCCTTCGACGAGATGGTCTTCGTGCAGTACCCCGTGTACGACGACCCGTCTGATCCCAACCGCGTCGTGCCGAACTATGAGGC
>NZ_DEPK01000106.1:0-3353 GCF_002358725.1 Microbacterium sp. UBA3394 | reverse complement strand
CTCGTGTACGCGCACGACGGCGAGCGGGCGCTGGAGGAGGTCACCGCGCGCGATCTGCACCCGCGCACGTCGCTCGTACGGCGCTCCAGCCTCGAAGACGTCTTCCTGCGACTGACCGGACGGTCGCTGATCGAATGACGACCGAGCAGACGCACGCGCCCACGCTCGACGAGCTCCGCGAGGAGGCCCTCGCGTGGGGGCGCCGACCGCGGGCCTGCGGCGCGCTGTACGTCACGGAGCACATGGTGCGCGCGATGCGCGCCTACGGATGGACGATCGTGGTCGGGGCGCTGGGGCAGCCGATGCTCTACCTGCTCGGCCTCGCCGTCGGGCTGGCCGCGCTCATCCAGGCGCCCATCGACGACGGCGGGCAGCAGGTGCCGTACCTCGTCTTCGTGGCCCCGGCGCTGCTGATGACCTCGGCGATCGCCGTCGCCAGCGAGGAGTTCACCTACCCCGTGATGGCGGGCTTCAAGTGGCGGCGGTACTTCTTCGGATTCTCGGCCTCGCCGCTGTCGCCGGGGCAGATCGCCGGCGGCGTGGTGGCGGGCGCCGCCGCGCGCATGACGATGACCGTCGTGCTCTACTTCGCCTTCATCGCCGTGTTCTTCGCCGTGCTGCAGCCCGGCGCCCTGATGCCGGCCGCGGCGTGGCTGTCGATGCCCATCGGCATCCTCGCGGGACTCTCCTTCGGCGTGCCGCTGATGGCGTATGCGGCGTCGATCGTGGACGACAAGGGTCAGTTCGCGCTGGTGCAGCGCTTCGTGTTCATGCCCATGTTCCTGTTCTCGGGAACGTTCTATCCCCTGACGAACCTCCCGATCGGCCTGCAGTGGATCGGATGGATATCGCCGCTGTGGCACGCCACCGAGCTCGGCCGAGTCGTCACCTACGGCGCCGAGGTGGCGCCGGGGATGATCGCGGTGCACCTGATCTATCTCCTCGCGCTCACCGCCGGCGGACTCGTCGTCGCGCGGCGCCTGTTCGCCAGGAGGCTCGCGGCATGAGCGCCGTCACGACGCAGCACCCGGTCGGCCGAGCCCGCGTCGGCGGGGGGCGGGCCCTCTGGTCCGGCAATCCGCAGTCCGTGGTGCAGCGCGGCCTGATCGCGGCGCGATCCTCCAGCTGGGTCGTTGTCGTGTCGGGCTTCTTCGAGCCGGTGTTCTACCTGATGTCGATGGGGATCGGGCTCGGCGTCATCATCGGCGAGGTCGAGGCGGCGCCGGGGGTCGAGGTGAGCTACGCCGCGTTCATCGCCCCGGCACTCCTGGCCGTCTCGGCGATGAACGGCGCGATCTACGACTCGACGTGGAACGTCTTCTTCAAGCTCAACTACGGCAAGCTCTACGAGGGCATGCTGGCGACCTCGCTCGGTCCGCTCGATGTCGCGCTCGGCGAGATCCTGTACGCACTGCTGCGCGGCCTCGTCTACGCGTCGGGGTTCATGATCGTCATGCAGATCGCCGGTCTCAACCTCGCGTGGACCGCGATCCTGGCCCTTCCGGCGGTACTCCTGATCGCCTTCGGCTTCGCGGCGGTGGGGATGGCGGTGACGAGCTTCATGAAGACCTTCCAGCACATGGACTGGATCAACTTCGTGCTTCTGCCGATGTTCCTGTTCTCGGCGACCCTGTACCCGATCTCGGTCTACCCGGAGTGGGTGCAGCAGATCATCATGGCGTTCCCGCTGTGGCACGCCGTCGACCTCATCCGCGGCCTCACGACCGGCATCCTCTCGGTGGGGATGCTGTGGCACGTGCTCTACTTCGTGGTCATGATCGCCCTCGGGCTGGTGTTCACCACGCGGCGGCTGCGCGCCCTGTTCCTGGACTGAACGCGCCGCCGCCGCAGACGGTCAGAGCGAGCCGCTGGCGGCGACGCCGATGTTGTCGTCGTAGTCGACGTCTTTGGTCTCCGGGGCGAGGAGGAGGGCGACGAAGGTGAGCACCGCCATCGCGGACAGGTAGACGCCCACGAGCCACGGAGCGCCGCCGGTCGCGGCCCACAGGGCCACCGCCACGATCGGGGCGAGAGCGGCGCCGAGGATCGAGGAGAGGTTGTAGGCGATCGCCGACCCGGAATAGCGCACGTTCGTCGGGAACAGCTCGGGGAGGACGGCCCCCATCGGCCCGAACGTCGCACCCATGAGCATGAATCCGAACACGAGGAACGCCTGCACCATCGCCCCGGTGAACTTCGGGTCGGCCTGCGGCAGCAGGAACACGTTGAAGGTCAGCCCGAAGACGATGATCAGACCGGTGATCCACAGCAGCAGGCGCCGTCGGCCGATCGCGTCGGCGACGGGTCCGGCCAGTAGGGTGAAGATGCCGAAGAAGACCACGCCGATGATCTGCATCAGCACGAAGTCGGTGTAGCCGAAGCCGAGCCCGGGGTAGAACTGGTCTGCGAACGCGGCCGCGTCGAAGCTCTGGCCGGATGCCTCCGCGGCCGTGCGCGCCGCCGCGGTGGCCGTATCGAGGTCGGCCGCCTTGGTGCCGTACGAGAGCGTGAAGTTCGTCATCAGGTAGAACAGCACGTAGGTGGCCAGCATGATGAAGGTCCCGAGCACGATCTGCCAGCCGTTGCGGCGGACCACCGTGACCAGGGGGAATTTGCGCAGCGCGCCGTGCGCTCCGGCCTTCACGAACGTCTCCGACTCCACCAGGCGCAGGCGCACCCACAACCCGATGATGACCATGACGGCAGAGAAGAGGAACGGCACGCGCCATCCCCACGCGAGGAACGCCTCGGACTGCTGCGTGGGTCCGTCGGGATGCGGGAGGGCCCAGCTGATTGCGAGGAACACGCTGTTGGCGATGATGAACCCGAGCGGAGCGCCGAGCTGCGGGAAGGTGCCGTACCAGGCGCGCTTGCCCTTGGGTGCGTTCTCCGTCGCTACCAGGGCCGCGCCCGACCACTCACCGCCCAGCGCGAAGCCCTGGGCCAGGCGCAGGACGAGCAGGAGCACCGCGGCAGCGGCGCCGATGTCCTGGAAGGTGGGGAGACAGCCGATGAGGATCGTGGCGACGCCCATGGTGAGCAGGGACCACACCAGCGTGATCTTGCGGCCGAACCGGTCGCCGAAATGGCCGAAGACGATGGCACCCAGCGGGCGGGCGATCATCGCCGCGCCGAAGACGCTGAACGACAGCAGCAGAGCGGTCGTGTCGTTCCCGGTGGGGAAGAAGAGCGTCGGGAAGACCAGTACGGCAGCGGTGGCGTAGACGTAGAAGTCGTAGAACTCGATCGTCGTGCCGACGAGGCTCGCGGTGATGACGCGAGAGCGGGGATTCGCCGGAGCGGTTCGGGGGGAAGTCATGGCGAGCGACAAGCTTACTCTCGGCGCCCGCCGA
>NZ_DEPK01000017.1:0-7049 GCF_002358725.1 Microbacterium sp. UBA3394 | reverse complement strand
GTCTGGAAGGCGAAGATCACCTGCAGCACGAGATTGAAGAAGATGATCGGTGTGAGGAGCGGAAGGGTGATGCGGAAGAAGCGCTGCGGCCGGGATGCGCCGTCGACCGAGGCCGCCTCGTAGTACATGTCCGGAATCTGCCGCAGACCCGCCAGGAAGATCACCATCGGCGACCCGAACGTCCAGATGTGCAGGATGATGATCGTCCGCAGCGCGTAGTCCGGGTGGCCGATCCATCCCGGAGCGTCGATGCCGAAGATCGCCAGGAACGCGTTCACCAGTCCGTCCTTGCCGAAGACCTGGCGCCACAGGATGGCGATCGCGACCGATCCGCCCAGGAGGCTCGGCAGGTAGAAGATCGAACGGTAGAAGGACAGTCCGCGCAGCCCCTTGTCGAGCAAGAGCGCCAGGGCAAGAGCGAGTCCGAGTTGCAACGGCACGCCGGCGAGCACGTAGGTGACCGTCACGCGGAACGAGTTCCAGAACTCGGGGTCCTGGATCATCTTCGCGTAGTTCTCGAGACCGATGAAGTCGGGTGGGCTCTGGATGGGCGACTGCAGCAGGTTGTAGTCCGTGAAGGAGAACCACAGCGACCACAGCATCGGCCCGAGGGTGAAGACGGTCAGTCCGATCAACCACGGCGACAGGAAGACATACGCGGCGAGGTTGTCGCGCTTCTCCTTCGGACGGGGCAGACCTTTCTCGTTCCGGTGGCGCCGGCTGCTGCGCGCGATGTCGCGCAGTTCACCGAGACTGCTCACGTTGACCTCCTTCGGCTGTGAAGAGTTCCATCGACGCCGATGGAGAAAGCGGTTTCACCGTTCGGAGGCCTTTCTACGGGCAGCGATGTGGTTTTGTCAAACGTCGACCGACAGGATCCCCGAGATTCCGTTGACTATTTGTTGCTAGAGATGCTAATTTGCGTGAAAACGATTTCTCGAATTTCTCGCCTTTGCGTGCGATTCGGGGGCACAGCACACGGTGGAACGACCCACCTGAACGGAAACGAGGCGCGAAGATGCGTAGACGACACACGGTTCCTGCACAGCTCGCCGCGGGAGCGGCATGCGGTGCCCTTCTCCTCGCCGGCTGCTCGGCGTCGGACGGCGGCGGCGGGGGAGGAGGCGAGTACGATCCCGATGAGGAGATCACGCTGGAGATCTCATGGTGGGGCGATGACAACCGCGCCGCGCTGTTCGACGAGGTGATCGGGAACTTCATGGCGGAGTATCCGAACATCACCGTCGAACAGACGCCTGTCGGCAGCCCGGACGACCTCTTCAACCGCCTCGCGACCGACTTCGGCGGCGGGGGAACGACCGCGCCGGACGTCTTCGCACTCGGCGGCGCCAAGCCGCAGGAGTATGGCGAGGTGGGTGCACTGCTCGATATGGGAACGGTCGCCGACATCGTCGAGGTGGACAAGTATCCCGAGGTGTCCACGACGAACGCGATCGTCGACGGCACCCTGTACGGGCTTCCCACCGGTGGAAACGCGACGGCGGCGTTCGTCAACGTGGACATCCTCGAGCAGGCCGGCATCGAGGTGCCCGATGCATCCTGGACGTGGGACGACTTCATCGAGATCGCCAACACCGTCGGGTCCGCTGGTCTGACGAATGACCAGGGGCAGCCGATCTACGGCGTGGATCTGCGCGTCCAGGACATCATCGGCACCTATGCCGGACAGGAGACCGAACTCGGCCTCTACGACTGGGAGGGCAACCTCGCCGTCGACGCCGACGACATCGCCGGCTGGTACGAGAAGGAGCTCGAGCTCCTCGACGGTGGCGGTCTGCCGGACCCCACGATCGTGACCGCCAACTGGGCGCTTCCCCCGGACCAGCAGCTCTACACGCTGGGGCAGGCTGCCATCACGTTCGGGTACAGCAACCTTGCGGGTGCCTACTCCGGCGCCGGCGAGACCCTGGTGCTTCCTCCGCCGTCGGACACCGGCTCGAGCGGAGTCGCCCTCCTGCCCTCGGCGTTCTGGTCGATCAATGCGCAGACCGAGCACCCCGAAGCCGCGGCCATGCTGGTCAGCTGGTTCCTGAACGAGCCGTCCTCCGCCGAGCTCATTCTCGACACGCGCGGCGTGCCCTTCAATCCGGAGATGGCCGAGATCGTCACGCCCCTGCTCGAAGGGCCCTCGAAGGATGCGGCCGAGTACGTCGAGCTGACCCTGGACTCCGGCACCGTGGCCCCGCCGCAGCCGGCCGGAGGTGCGAACATGAACAAGTACAGCCAGGATGCCGAATCCGAGGTGCTGTTCGATCGGATGACACCCCAGGAAGCCGCTGAGGACTGGGTCGCCAAGCTCTCGGCAGACCTGGAGGACTGACGGAGGCTCGGCTGGAACGTACGCATCGGGTGGGCGGTCCTCTGGGGCCGCCCACCCCTCGTCGAGGGGGAGTGCGTGATGACACCACGTGAAACCGCGCTCGCGCGCCTGCGCCGGCGCGAATCGATCGACCAGGCGCCCGGCCTCGCCGCGGATCTGGCTGCACGGGGGATCGGCTTCGCCGCGGTGGACGGTGTCCTCGAGGAACGATGGCGACAGGCGGTCCTCGAGCTCGACGGCTGCATCGGTCCGCTCGTCGAGGGTGGACGAGCGGTGCTTCGCGAGGGCGGCCCCTATCCGGGCAGCTGGATCGAGAGTACGGGATCGATCAGCGCGGAAATGCTGTCGCGATTCGCGCCGACTGTCGCGCGAAACACGTTCGAGCAGTTCGCGGCGGGTCAGCGCGACGACGGGCTCATCCCCTACAAGGTCACCGCCGACGGGACGGCGTTCAGCCAGATCCAGATCGTGACACCTCTGGCGCGGAGCGTGTGGCACCACTACCTCTTGACGGGTCGCGACGACCGTTTCCTTCGGCGCATGTTCGATGCGATGGTGCGAAACGACGCCTGGCTCGCTCGGCATCGTGACACGCTCGGCACCGGCGGCGTGGAGGCGTTCTGCACCTTCGACACCGGGCACGATCTTTCGCCGCGCTTCTGGTTCGCTCCCGACCGGTGCTTCGGCGGCGAGGCCTCGAGGGTCGACCCGGAGTCGCCGGTGGTTCCCGTCGTCGCGCCGGACCTCACGGCGAACGTGGCCTGCCAGCGCAGGTATCTCGCGCTCATGGCCGACGAGCTCGGCGAGGACGGCAGTGCTTGGTCGATCCGGTCGGACGAGTCGTATCGGGCGCTCTGGTCGGAGTGCTGGAACGTCGAAGACGCCACGTTCTACGACCGCGATCGCGAGGGCGAGCACGTCCGTGTGCTCTCCGACGTGCTCCTGCGCGTCTGGGCGAGCGAGGCCGGCGACGATGAGGCTTTCGAGCGCTCGCTCCGTCGGCATCTCATGAACACGCGCGGGTTCCTCGCGCACTACGGCTTCACGTCGCTCGCGCTGTCCGATCCGCGCTTCGACCACGACTTCACCCGCAACTCCTGGGGTGGGCCGGTGAACTTCCTCACCCAGATTCGAGCCTCGCACGCGTTCGAGCGGCACGGGCATCACGCGGAGCTCGGATTGGTGTCAGCCCGGCTTCTGGAGGCCCTCGCACGCGCGGACCGGTTCCCCCAGTGCCTCGACCCGTGGTCCGGCGACGCCGGATACACCGCGTCTTACTCGCCCGCGATCCTCTGGCTTCTCGACGCGGTCGAGCGTTGGTTCGGGGTCCTGGTAAGCCCCGACGGAGAGGTGTGGTTCTCGGGATTGATCCCCACGCGGCTCGAGCACGGTGTCGCCCCGACGGCAGTCGCCGCCTCGCGCGCCGTCGACGGCGACATGTTCGAGCTGTGCGGAGACGACGACGCGGTGATGATCCATCGCAACGGCGTCGAATGGGCGAGCTTCCCGCGTGGTCTGCGGTTGGTCTGGATACCCGCGAAGGAAACCTTCGAGTTGGTCAATGTATCAAACGGTGTCGTGGCCGGGAGGGTGCGTGCGGGCGGGATACTGGCGACGGTTACGCTCCGTCCGAACGAGCGGCTCGCGTTCACGCCCGAGCCGTCCCAGGCATCGGGCCCGGGCGTTGTCACGCCGCAACGCTGACCACCTACCCGTCCGCTCGAGAGGACGGGTAGGTGGTCACCCTGTCAGGTGTTCGCGCAGCAGATCTGTCAGTCCGTTGCGCTCGACGGTCTGCGCGAAGGCGAACGCGCGCGCGAGATCGGCAGCCTGTTCCGGGTTCACATCGGAGAAGGCGGCGCCGAACTCTTCCGCGAGCGGCTCGGCGAAGAGGATGTGTCGCACCAGCACCGCGACGTGCGGCTGACGGCCCCACGGCCACGGCGCGAAGTCAGGGAACTCGCGGTCGAACAGGGCGTCGATCGGGTCGAGCACGTCGCGGACCCCGGCGTCCGATCCGCCCCATGAGTCTGCACCGAGTCGCGCCTTCTTCGCGCGCACGGGAGCGGTAAGGACCATGTAATCCGACGAGGGGTCCGCGTAGCGGAGTCCTTGCAGCCCGATGTCCTTATAGGTCCACAGGGCCCAGCTCGCCCCGTGATCGCGATAGATGTCGAGCTGATCGCGCAGCAGCCGCAGGCGCCACGGATCCTGCGACCTGTCGTCGGAGTAGACGGGGCCGAACTCGCCGATCCAGATTGGCGTATCGGTGCGGCGCATGTACTCGGTGCGGCGCAGGAAGGTCTGCTCGACCACATCCCGATCGAAGTACTCGCCGCGCGTGATCCCGGGGTACTGAGTGGCGCTCGTGATGCCCGGGAGGGCGTAGTCGTGAGCAGTGTAGACGGCGTTCGGGAGTGGGTCGGCGCGGTCGTCGAGGAACGAGAAATCGGTGGAGTACTTGTTGCCGTCGAGGAAGAGGACGTGGCGCGGATCGACGGCGCGGATGGCGCGCTCGAGGCGATCGTAGAAGGCCGGGAGGGCGACTCCGGTGGGGTCGGACGGCTCGTTGATCGGGTTGTAGCCGGCGACCTCGGGCCGGTCCTTGTACCGGTCGGCGAGGGCCTCCCACAGGTGCACGACCCGGTCCTGGAAGTGAGGGTGATTCCAGAACTCCGCGATATGCGTCGGGTTGTCACTGTGCCAGTGCTGATTCTGCCGACCCGGCAGGGCGTGAAGGTCGATGATCGAGTACACGCCGTGGCGAGCGAGGGAGGAGACCACTCGGTCGAGTCGCGCGAACCCTTCCTCCTTGAGCTCGAACGGACGCGCGTCATCCTCGAAATGCCGGTAGTTCACCGGGATGCGCACGGAATTCATCCCCACCGAGGCGATGAACGCCGCGTCGGCGTCGTCGAAGAAGGCCGTGTAGAAGCTGTCGAAGAACGCCTCGTACGCGTGCGCCCCCATGCGCTCACGCATCACGCGACGGATGTTCTCTTCGTTGCCGGGATAGCCCGTGATGAAGTTCTCCATGTTCATCCACCCGCCGAGGCCGACACCGGCAAGCCGCACGGTCTGCCCGGTGTCATCGACGATGCGGTCACCGGAGACGGAGAGCCAGGGGAGGGGGCCATTCAGCCCGTCGTCGCGCATGCTCCCACCCTACAAGAAATCGCTTTCTCGCGTCGATTCAGCTCGCCTTCGTCGGAGATTCGCGCCGATGTCGGAGGATGAGGCGTCGATTCTCCGACATCGGGAGGGGTGGGGTGCGTGGCGGGATGGGTGACGGCCTGGCGCGGTCGCAGGCTCAGGTCGGGTGGGTGTGCAGCGGTCAGGGGCGGGTGGGTTCCACGATGGCCTTGATCGTCGAGGGGTCCGCGGTGGATTCCAGGGCACGCGCGACCTCGCTGAGGCCGAAGGTTGCGGTGACCATCGCATCCAGGTCGACGTGTCCTCCGGCGACGAGCGCGATCGCGGTTGGCCAGGTGTTGGCATAGCGGAAGACCCCGGTGACGATCAGCTCCCGGTTCTGGATGATCGTGATCGGCAGGGGCATCTCGGAAAGGCCCATGCCCACCAGGACGACCCATCCCCCGGGTCGTACCGCCGTGATGCCCTCACGCACGGCGGACTCCGCACCGGACGCGTCGACGAAGGCGTCAACGGATGACACCTCGGGCGGCGGCGTTGCGCGTGGATCGAGGACCACGTGCGCACCGAAGCGGAGCGCCGTCTGGCGCCGCTCCGGTGCGAGATCCGACACGATCACCTCGGTGACGCCGAACGCGCGTGCGACCTGAACCAGGGCGATGCCGATCGGGCCCGCACCGGCGATCAGGACGCGCTCCCCAGGGGAGAAGCACGCCTTCCGTGCCGTGGCGATCGCTACCGACAGCGGTTCCATCAGAGCGGCCGCGTGATCGCTGACGGAGTCGGGGATGCGGTGCGCGAAGTGGCTCTGGATCGTCACATACTCCTGGAAGGCGCCGTCGGTTCCGGGCACGGCGTAGAACCTCATGTGCGGGTCGAGGTTGTAGTCACCGCGCAGCGTCTCGGGCGAGGACGGTGAAGGATGCTGCGGTTCGATCGACACCCTCTCGCCGACGCGCCGCGGATCAGTCGCATCGCCCACGGCGACGATGGTCCCGCCCGACTCGTGCCCGAGCACGAGGGGATCGCTCGCCTTCCAGTCCCCGAGATGGCCGTCCCGATAGAAGTGCACGTCGGATCCGCAGACCCCCACGGCAGAGACGCGCACGAGGACCTCATCCGATCGCGGGACCGGGACCGGGCGGTTCTGCGTCTCGATGTGTTCCGGCCGGATGAGCACGCTCGCCCTCATCGATGCCGGCGGTGCGACGGGAAGCGTTCCTCCGCGTGCGGTGGGGGTGCTCATGCGTTCTCCTCGAGGGTTTCGCGGGCGGCGGTGATGACGGCTTCGGTGGTGATGCCGAACTTGTCGAACAGGGTCTGGTAGTCGGCGGAGGCACCGAAGTGCTCGATCGAGACGGACCGGCCGCGGTCGCCGACGATGCCGCGCCAGCCCAGGGCGAGCCCGGCTTCGACGGAGACGCGGGCGGTGATCGCGGCGGGAAGGACGCTCTCGCGGTAGTCGGCGTCCTGCTCGGCGAACCACTCCAACGACGGGGCGGAGACGACGCGCACACCCACGCCGTCGGCGGCGAGGGCTTCGCGGGCGGCGACG
>NZ_DEPK01000111.1:0-5924 GCF_002358725.1 Microbacterium sp. UBA3394 | reverse complement strand
CTCGGCAGGCCGCGGCGCAGCGTCAACGCCGCCGCGGACCCCACACCCCGCTCCGCAGTCACATTCGGCGCATCCGCACCCGAAACACCCACAGAAACCGACTGCGGAACAGAACCCTGCACCCCCACACCCCGCTCCGCAGTCACATTCGACGCATCCACACCCGAAACACCCACAGAAACCGACTGCGGAACGGAATCCTGCGCCCCCACACCCTGCTCCGCAGTCACATTCGGCGCATCCGCACCCGAATCACCCGCAGAAACCGACTGCCGAACAGAACCGTGCACCCCCACACCCCGCTCCGCAGTCACATTCGACGCATCCACACCCGAAACACCCGCAGAAACCGACTGCGGAACGGGGGCGTCGGAGGGCGGCACCGCATCTACGTGCGGAACGGGGGCGTCGACGGGCGGCCACGGCTCTCCGCTCGGCTGCCGGGGCAGCCCCTGCCCCACGGTGCGTGCGTAGGTCGCCATCCGCGCTACTTCCGCTTCGCCTCGAGCGCCGCGACGAGCTGCGGCACGACGGTGAAGAGGTCGCCGACGACGCCGAAGTCGGCGATGTCGAAGATCGGGGCGTCGCCGTCCTTGTTGATCGCGACGATCGTCTTGGCCGTCTGCATCCCGGCTTTGTGCTGGATCGCGCCGGAGATGCCGAGGGCGATGTACAGCTGCGGCGACACCGAGACGCCGGTCTGCCCGACCTGGAACGACGCCGGCACGTATCCCGCGTCGACCGCGGCCCGAGAGGCGCCGACGGCGGCGCCGAGGGCGTCGGCGAGCTGCTCGACGAGGGCGAACTTCTCTTCGGAGCCGAGCCCGCGGCCACCCGAGACGACCTTGGCCGCGCCGCGCAGCTCCGGTCGCGACGACGAGACGGCGGCCTCGGCGACGGCGCCCACGGTCGCGGCCTTCCGGCCCGACGGAGCGACCTCGAGCGTCTCGATGACCGGATCGGCGACGGCATCGGCGCGCGCCTCGATCGAGCCCTGGCGCACGGTGATGATGGGTGCCCCCCACGTGACGGACGCATCCACGTCGTACGACCCGCCGTACACCGAGTGGTGCGCGATCACGCCTTCGTCGTCGCGCGAGACACCGACGGCGTCGACGCACAGGCCGGATCGACGCCGGGCGGCGAGGCGCCCGGCGGCCTCGCGCCCTTCGATCGAGTGGGCCGTCAGGACCGCATCCGGGTCGACCAGCTCGACGGCCGCCGCCAGCGCGTCGACGGCCGGAACGGTGAGTCCCTCGCCCGCCGGGGCGACCAGCACCGTGCCGGCTCCGAGCGCCGCGGCATCGTGCGCCAGCTTCTCCGCGCCGACGAGGACGGCGATCGGCGTGCCGACCTGCGACGCGGCTCCGATCAGACCCGCGGCCGACTTCGTCAGCTCGCCCGCGGGCGTCGCCTCGAGGAGCACCAGCACCGCATCCTTCGCGTATTCCGCCATGTCGTCGCTCCTATGCCAGCCGGTTCTCGACGAGGAAGTCCGCGAGCTTCTCGCCGGCGTCACCCTCGTCGACGATCTTGACCCCCGCCGCCCGGGGCGGCTTCTCGGCGATGCCGATCATGATCGATCGCGACCACCGCGCGTCGAGCGGGTCGATGTCGAGATCCGCGAGGGTCAGCGTCTCGAAGGGCTTCTTCTTCGCGGCCATGATCCCCTTGAAATTGGCCATGCGCGGGTCGGGCAGCGCCTCGGTGATCGAGATCACCGCCGGGAGCGCCGCGGAGACCTCCATGGTCCCCGCGTCGCTCGCGCGCACACCTGCGACCTCCCCGTCGCCGATCCGCACACTCGTCAGCGCGGTCGCGGCGGGGATGTCGAGCAATTCGGCGATCATCGCCGGCAACACGCCGCCGGTGCCGTCGGTGGAGAGATTGCCGGTGATCGCGAGATCGAATCCGATGCGGTCCAGGGCTGCGGCGAGCACCTGCGAGGTGAGGCCGAGGTCGGCGCCGACGAGGCCCTCGTCGACGACCTGCACCGCGGATGCCGCCCCCATCGCGAGACCTCGGCGCAGCGACGTCGTCGCCGCCTCCGGCGCCATCGACAGCAGCACGACCTCGGCGTCGCCCGACGCGTCGGCATGGGCGAGAGCGACCTCGAGCGCCCGTTCACCGATCTCGTCGAGAACGCGGTCCCCGGCGTCGCGCTGCGCGAGGCCGGTCTCGAGATCGAGCACGCGGTCACCGTAGGTATCCGGGACCTCCTTGACCAGGACGACGATCTTCATCAGGCTCCGCTCCTTCGTCGTGTCGAGTCTATGCGCGTGCCACCGGCCGGGCCCGCTGGGCTAGCGTGGAGGCGACGACCCGGAGGTGGAGGATGGCCCGACAGCGCCCCCTGCCCATCGACCCGCTCGCCGAGGCGAAGCGCCAGTGGGTGGCTCACGGCTGGACGGATGCCGCCACCGGCATGTCGGTGGTCACCTCGGTGATCCGCGCGCAGCAGATCCTCATGGCCCGCATCGACGCGGCGCTGAAGCCGTTCGGCCTGTCGTTCGCGCGGTACGAGATGCTGCGGCTGCTCGCCTTCACGCGCGACGGGCGCATGCCGATGGCCAGCGCGATCGCCCGCCTGCAGGTGCATCCCACGAGCGTCACGAACACGGTGGACCGGCTCGTGCGCGCCGAGCTCGCCGCCCGCGAGCCGCACCCGGTCGACGGACGCGCGGCGATGCTCGTGCTCACCGACGCCGGCCGCGACGTGGTCGAGCGCGCGACGGTGGCGCTGAACGCCGAGGTGTTCGAGAACGTCGGTCTCGACGACGGCGACGCCGAAGAGCTCGCCGGCATCATCGCTCGGATGCGCAAGGACGCCGGCGATTTCACCGACCCGCGTCCGGTGCCCGACCCGCTCTGAGCTCCCGCGCATCCAGACCCGGGCGGGCGTCCGAGACCCGGGCGCACGCACCCCGGTCTCGGCGGTGCGCCCGGGCCTGGCGGATGAGCGGGTCGGCATCAGCGGTGGGTGAAGTGCGGCGGGCGCTTCTCGCGGAAGGCGGCCATGCCCTCCTTCTGGTCGGCGGTGTCGAAGAGCGCGGCGAAGGCCTGCCTCTCGTAGCGCAGCCCCTCCGTCAGCGACGACTCCTGCGCGGCGGCGAGGGCGGCCTTGGCGGCGTACAGCGACGGCAGCGACTTCTCGGCGATCGTCGACGCGGTCTTCTCCGCCTCCTCGATCAGGTCGGCGGCCGGCACGACACGTGAGACGAGACCGGAACGCTCGGCCTCGGCAGCATCCATCATGCGTCCGGTGAGGATGAGCTCGGCCGCCTTGTACGGGCCGATCGCGCGCAGCAGGCGCTGCGTGCCGCCCATGCCGGGGATGACGCCGAGGTTGATCTCGGGCTGACCGAATCTCGCGGTGTCGGCGGCCAGGATGACATCGCACATCATGGCGAGCTCGCAACCGCCGCCGAGGGCGTATCCCGAGACGGCGGCGATCACCGGCGTGCGCACCGCCGCGAAGCGCGCCCACTGGCCGAAGTGATCGTCCATCGTCATCTCGAGGCCCGACTTGTCGGCCATCTCCTTGATGTCGGCGCCGGCCGCGAACGCCTTCTCCGACCCGGTCAGCACGATCGCGCCGATGCGCTCGTCGGCGTCGAAGCGGGTGGCGGCGTCGACGACCTCGCGCATCACCGTCGTATTGAGCGCGTTGAGCGCATCGGGACGGTGGAGGGTGATCCAGCCGACGCGGCCGCGCGTGTCGGAACGGATGGTCTCGTAGTCGATCATGCGGTGCTCCTCGGATCGTCGGACGGGGCGCGGACGCTCTCGATGATGCCCGAGAAGTCGCGCCCGGCCCCACCGCCGTCGACGAATTCACGGTAGATCGTGCGGGCGAGCATGCCCATCCGCGCGTCGACGCCGGTGAGCTCGACGGCCTTCTCGGCGAGACCGAGATCCTTGTCCATGAGGGCGCCGGCGAACCCCGGTTCGAAGCCGCGGTTCGCGGGGCTCGACGGAACGGGCCCGGGCACCGGGCAGTTGGTGGTCAGCGCCCAGCACTGCCCCGACGCGTGAGCGGCGACGTCGAACAGCGCCTGGTGCGACAGACCGAGGCGCTCCCCCAGCACGAACGCCTCGGCCACCACGATCTGCGACGCCGCGAGGATCATGTTGTTGCACACCTTCGCCGCCTGCCCGAGACCCGGTCCGCCGCAGTGCACGACGCGCGCACCCATCACCTCCAGCAGCGGCCGTGCCGCGTCGACGTCGGCGCGCGCACCGCCGACCATGAACGTGAGCGTCGCGTTCTCGGCGCCGACCACCCCGCCCGAGACGGGCGCGTCCACGCTGCGGAGCCCCGCGGCCTCGGCGAGAGCATGCGCGGCGCGGGCCTCGTCGACGGCGATCGTGGAGCAGTCGACGAAGAGGATGCCGCCGGGGGCGGCGGCCAGCAGCCCCGGCCGCCCCGCACCGCCGCGGTAGGCGTCGATGACCTGGTGACCGGCGGCGAACATCGTGATGACGACCTCGGCGTCGGCAACCGCATCCGTCGCCGCGTTGACGACGCGCAGGCCGGAGGCCCGCGCCGCCTCCCGCGCGCCGGGCACCACGTCGAACCCGACGACGTCGTGCCCGGCGCCGACGAGGTTGCGGGCCATCGGCAGGCCCATGTGGCCGAGACCGAGGAACGCGACCCTCATCGCGAGGCCCCGATCAGCTCGCGTCCGATGATGATGCGCATGATCTCGTTCGTGCCCTCGAGGATCTGGTGCACCCGCAGGTCGCGCACGATCTTCTCGATGCCGTAGTCGTGCAGATAGCCGTACCCGCCGTGCAGCTGCAGGGCGTCGTTCGCGACGCGGAATCCGACGTCTGTAGCGAACCTCTTGGCCATGGCGCACTGCATCGACGCGTCGTCGGATCGCTCATCGAGCGCCGCCGCCGCATCGCGCACCATGCCGCGCGCGGCCCGCAGATCGGTGGCCATGTCGGCGAGCGCGAAGACGACAGCCTGCTTCTCGGCGAGCGGCTCGCCGAAGGTGAAGCGCTCCTGCACGTAGCGCGTCGCGCGGTCGAGGGCGGAGCGGGCACCGCCGAGCGAACACGCGGCGATGCTCACCCGTCCTCCGTCGAGCGCGGACATCGCGATCCGGAACCCCTCGCCTTCCTGGCCGAGCATGGCCGAGGCGGGAACGCGCACCTCATCGAGGATGACCTGCGCCGTCGGCTGGGCGTTCCACCCCATCTTCTTCTCGGGAACGCCGTAGGCCATGCCCTCCGCGTCGGCGGGGACGAGGAAGGCGCTGATGCCGCGCGCGCCGGGTTCGCCGGTGCGCGCCATCACCACGTACACGGATGCGACGCCGCCGCCCGAGATGAACTGCTTCACACCCGTGAGCACGTACTCGTCGCCGGAGCGGATCGCGCTGGTGGTGATGGCGGCGGCGTCCGACCCCGCCCCGGGTTCGGTGAGGCAGTACCCGCCGAAGTCGGCCATCGCCGTCAGACGCCGCAGCCACTGCTCGCGCTGCGCGCCCGACCCGTAGGTGTCGATCATCCACGCCACCATGTTGTGGATGCTGATGTAGGCCGCGACCGCCGGGTCCGCCGCCGCGAGCTCCTCGAAGATCAGCACGGCGTCGGAGCGAGACAGCGCGGAGCCGCCGGCGTCCTCGCGCACGGTGATCCCGCCGAGTCCGAGCTCGCCCGCGCGGTGCAGCACGTCTCGCGGGAAGTGCTTGCGCTCGTCCCACTCCAGAGCGTGCGGAGCGATCTCGGCGGCGGCGAAGTCCCGCACCGCATCGACGATGGCGGCGCGCTCCTCCGCTGTGCTCATCGACGGCGTACTCATCGACCCCGTCCCCACCGACGGCGTGCTCATCGACATGCGATCTCCTTCGATCTCATCGGTTTCGCTCACGAACAACGGCGCGCGCAGAGCATCTCGACTATTTTAGCTGGAC